>JAKPAM010000098.1 GCA_029779435.1 Pseudomonadota bacterium
AGAACGGGTTGGGCAGGCAGCGCACGTCGAACACCAGGTCGGCGTTCAGCGGGACGCCGTGCTTGAACGCGAACGACTCGAACAGCAGCGTCAACGGCGCCTGTTCGCTGCCGACGACGTCCCGGACCCAGGCGCGCAGCACGTTCGGGTGCAGGCCGGTCGTATCGATGCTGACGCCCAGGTCCTGCATCGGCGCCATCAGTTCGCGCTCGCGTTCGATCGCTTCTTCGAGCGTCAATTCGTGGCCGTCACGGTCGATCGACATCGGATGGCGCCGCCGCGTCTCGGAATAGCGCTGCACCAGCGAGGCGCTGCCGGCGTTCAGGAACAGTACCTTGACGTCGTGGCCTTCGCGGACCAGCGCGGCGGCCTCGGCGCGCAGGTTGGGACCGTGGCTGCGGCTGCGCGCGTCGATCGAGACCGCGACCCGGTCGTGCCCGTGCTCGTTCTGGTTATGGATGACCTCGCGCAGGAACTCCGCAGGCAGATTGTCGATGCAGTAGTACCCATCGTCTTCGAGCACCTTGATCGCGATCGACTTGCCGGAGCCCGAGATACCGGTGATCAACACGACTTTCATGACTGGGACTGGATGATCCTGTGTTGGCGTTCGACGAATTCGCTGGTGGTATCGATACCGCGCAACTGCAGCACCGTGCTGCGCACGGCCGCCTCGGTCAGCACGGCGAGGTTGCGTCCGGCGGCCACCGGGATCACGACCTTGCGGATCGGCACGTCGAGCACGTTCTGCGTCAACGCTTCGAGCGGCAGCCGCTGGTATTCGTTCTCCATCGTACTGCGCTTGACCAGGTGGACGATCAGCCGCAGCTTCATCTTGCGGCGCACCGCGGTCTCGCCGAAGATCGTGCGGATGTCGAGCAGGCCCAGGCCGCGGACCTCGAGCAGGTTCTGCAGCAGCGCCGGGCAACGGCCTTCGACGGCGTCGGGCGCGATCCGCGTGAACTCGACGACGTCGTCTGCGACCAGGCCATGGCCGCGGCTGATCAGTTCGAGGCCCAGCTCGCTCTTGCCCAGGCCCGACTCGCCCGAGATGAGCACGCCCATCCCCAGCACGTCCATCAGCACGCCGTGCATCTCGCAGGTCTCGGCCGTGGTCTTGGACAGCCAGTCGCGCAGCCGGTCGATGACGCGGGCGGCCGGCAGCGGCGTGCACAGCAACGGCAGGTCGACCTGATTGCAGCGGCTGACCATCGAGTCGGACGGCTGATGGCCGTCGGCGATGATGATCGCGGGAGGCTTGCCCGACAGCATGTCGTCGAGCACGGCCGTGCGCCGCGCATCGACGAGCCGCTGGTAGTAGACGGTTTCTTCGTGCCCGAACACGTGGATCCGGTTCGGGTGGATCAGGTTCAGGTGGCCGACGAGGTCAGCGGGTTCACGTAACGGAAGCTCTTTGCTGCCACCGGTCTTGCCGGCGATCCAGCTGAGCATCAGGGTTTCGCGATTGGCCTCGACGAGTTGCTGGACGGTTATTGGCATCGGCGTATCGCATCGTCGCCGGTGCGCGTCCTTAGAGATCAGGCAGCGGGACGGTAGGGTTCCCAGGTAGAGAGTATCCGCAGAATCTGAGCAGGATCCTCGCAGGTCGTCAAGGCGTCGCGCAACGTGCGCTCGGACAGCAGCTCGGCCAGCTCGGACAGCAGCTCCAGGTGTTCTTCGGTCGCGTGCTCGGGGACCAGCAGGAAGACGAGGAATTTGACCGGCAACCCGTCGGGTGCGTCGAACGGAATCGGTTCGGCCAGCGTGACGACGGCGGCCAGCGTGTCCTTCAGGCCCTTGATCCGTCCGTGGGGAATCGCGACACCCTTGCCCAGGGCCGTCGATCCGAGCCGTTCACGGGCGAACAGCGAATCGAAGACCTTGCTGCGCTCGACGGCGTGGTTGTTTTCGAACAGCAGGCCCGCTTGTTCGAACAACCGCTTCTTGCTCGTGACCGACAGGTTGACGAGGACGTTGGTCGGGGGCAGGAGGCGGGCTATATGGTTCATCGGCTTGTCCTGATACGAACATGCGAGACGCATGGTGCATCGCATGAAAACCGCCGAGGCAGGACGCTTTTTCGACTGGTCCGCCGCGCGATCCACAAATTATAGGACGACCGCATCGGACAGGCGAATAAATTTTGTGCTGTGCACCAAAACCGGAACAGCAACCGGCACGCGGGGGCTACCCGGGCGTGCCGGTGCGGCTTGAGAACAGCTTCTGCCGCTAATCAGAAACTGTCAAGAATCTGTCAGATCCGCGTGCTTGAGCGCAGCCCGGCCATGTTCCTGCCGTTTGGTCTTGTATTTGATGACCTGTCGATCGAGCTTGTCGACCAGCGTGTCGATTGCCGCATACATGTCGCTATCGATCGATTCGGCGAAGATTTCCTTGCCGCGAACGTGGATCGTGACTTCCGCCTTCTGTTCCAGCTTGTCGACCGACAACAGTGCGTTGACGTCGATGACCTGTTCGAAGTGGCGCGTGACGCGCTCGATCTTCTGGATCAGGTAGTTGCGGATGGCGGGAGTGACTTCGACATGATGACCGCTGATGGAAAGATTCATCTCTGCTCCTGTTGCACTGCCGTCCTTAGCGTGACGGCATATCGACGGGAATCGCTTGACCGGGGTCAAGCGGCCGCGACGAGCAGGCGGTTTCGCAGGGATGCCAGACGTACAGGAGTCGACGGACCTAGAGCGCCTTGCGCTGGGCGACTGCGGGAATGCGCAGCCCCTCGCGATACTTAGCGACCGTGCGTCGGGCAACCATGATGCCTTGCTCGCCGAGCATTTCGGCTATGTGACTATCGGACAGTGGGCTTCGTGCATCCTCCGCTTGAATGAGTTGTTTGATCAATTCACGGATGGCGGTGCTCGACGCCGCGCCGCCCGAATCAGTGGCGACGTGGCTGCCGAAGAAATACTTGAGCTCGAACGTGCCGAACGGGGTCAGCATGAACTTCTGCGTCGTCACGCGCGAGACCGTCGACTCGTGCAGGCCGATCGAATCGGCGATCTCGCGCAGCACCAGCGGCCGCATCGCGACCGCGCCGTGCGAGAAGAACGCGCGCTGGCGGTCGACGATCGCCTGGGCCACGCGCAGGATCGTGTCGAAGCGCTGCTGGACGTTCTTGATCAGCCAGCGCGCTTCCTGCAACTGGCCCGACAGGCCCGCGTTGCCGCCGCGATTGCGCTTGAGGATCTGCGCGTACATGTCGTTGATGCGCAGCTTGGGCATCACGTCGCGGTTGAGCACGGCCTGCCAGTTGCCGTCGATGCGCTTGACCAGCACGTCGGGCACGACATAAGTGGGCGCATCGGACGAGAAGGCCGAGCCGGGACGGGGATTGAGCGAGCGGATCAGCGCCTGGGCGGCGCGCAACTGATCGTCGTTGCAGCGCAATGCCCGCTTGATCTTGCTGAAATCGCGGCTGGAGAGTTCGGCCAGGTGATCGGCCACCAGCGTGCGAGCCAGGCCCAGAGCCTCTGGCGGCGACGTCGACGCATGTTGAATTTCGTTCAACTGCAACATCAGACATTCGGCCACGTTGCGGGCGCCGACCCCGGGAGGATCGAAGCTCTGCAACAGTTTCAGGGCGCCGGAAATCGACTGCGGATCGATGTCCAGCTCTTCGGGGAGCAGCGTCGCGAACTCCGCCAGTTCGAGTCCAAGGTAGCCGTCCTGGTTGACTTCGTCAATGAGTATCGTGACGAGCGCGCGGTCTTGCGGACTGCACTGCGTGGACGCCAGTTGGCTCATCAAGTGGTCGCGCAGCGAGCCGGCCGAAGCGGCGATCTGAGGGTAGCTGCGCTCGTCGTCGTCACGATCGCCGCTGCTGCTGCCGGAGCCGCGGTCCAGGCCGAAGTCGTCCCCCAGGCGGTCACCGCCGTCGCGTTCCCAATCCGATGAATGGTCGGCGTCGCTGCCCGCCGCTTCCCGCTCGGCGCCGTCGGCGGCCCCCGGCGTGGCGCCGTCATGGCCGTTGTCCCCGCCGTCGAAGCCGCCGGCCTCGCCGCCGTCGCCGGCAGGGCCCGCGGCCGATTCGAGGCCGCCATTCGGTGCGATGCGCGCGTAGACGTCCAACGGATCGTCGAGCCGCTCCAGCAGCGGGTTGTCGGCGAGCGCGGTTTCGAGTTCCTGGTTCAGCTCGAGCGTGGACAGCTGGAGCAGCCGGATCGACTGCTGCAACTGCGGCGTGAGCGCCAGATGCTGGCTGAGCTTTAACTGGAGAGACGGTTTCATTCAACGATTCGCTTCGGAGCTCCCGGCCCGGGTGCCGAGGGCCGCGTCGCCGGCGAACCGTCACATGCGGAAGTGCTCGCCCAGATAGACGCGGCGCACGCTCTCATTGTGGACGATCTCATCCGGTCGACCGGAAGCAAGAACAGTACCAGCATTGATGATATAGGCGCGATCGCAAATGCCAAGCGTTTCCCGAACGTTATGGTCGGTAATCAGCACGCCGATCGACCGTTCCTTCAGGAACTTGACGATCCGCTGGATCTCGATGACGGCGATCGGATCGACGCCGGCGAAAGGCTCGTCGAGCAGGATGAACCGGGGCGAGCTGGCCAACGCCCGCGCGATCTCGACGCGACGCCGCTCGCCCCCGGACAGCGACAGCGCCGGGTTCGAGCGGATGTGGCCGATCTGCAGCTCGCCCAGCAGGCTGTTCAGGCGCCTGCCGGTCTCGGCCTTGGACAACGGCTTGCCCGAAGCGTCCATCTGCAGTTCGAGCACCGCAAGGATATTTTCCTCGACCGTCAGCTTTCGGAAGACGGACGCTTCCTGCGGCAGGTAGGACACGCCCAGCCGCGCCCGCCGATGGATCGGCAGCCTGCTGAGCGGCTGCTCGTCCAGTTCGATCGTGCCGTTCTCGGCGGGGACCAGCCCGACGATCATGTAGAAGCACGTGGTCTTGCCGGCACCGTTGGGGCCCAGCAGTCCGACGACCTCGCCGCTGTGCACTTCCATCGACACGTCCTTGACGACCTGACGGCCGTGATAGGACTTCATCAGGTGCCGGGCGCGCAGCACGCTGCCGCCGGCGGACGGCGCATCGCCGCGATCGGGCGCTGCGTCGGCCAGCGAGGCCACGCCCGGGTCGACGTCGAGCCTGGCCGCCATCAGGGCCGGCCCTCGCCGCGCGTTCCCGGCAGCACGTCGAGCCGCTCGTCGCGCCGCAGCGGCGGCGGCGCCGTGGCGGGCGTGGCCGCCGGCGGCGGCGCGCCGTCGCTCTTGGGCTGGATCACGACGCGCACCCGGCCGGCCGGGTTCGTCGAGCTGGCCGACTGCGTGCCGCTTTCGACCGTGAAGAACTCCGACTGGCTCTGGTAGACGATCCGGTTGCCGTGCACTTCGTCGGTCACGCGATCCCTCTCGAGCTTCTTCATCGTCGCTTTCTGGTCGAGCGTGACGATCTCGGCCTTGCCATCGTAGTCGAGCGTCAGCGCCTGGCCGTCGACGTACTGGTCGACGCCGTCGCGCTTCTGGCGGAAGCTGGCGAGCCGGCCGGGATTGCCGTAGCCGGTCGCGTACTGGTAGCCCTCGGGGTCCTGGCGAACGACGACGCGATCGGCCCGCATGATCATCGTGCCCTTGGTCAGCACGACGTTGCCGGTGAACACGTTGATCTGCTTGAGGTCGTCGTACTGCATGCGGTCGGCCTCGACGTTGATCGGCTTGTCGCGATCGGCTTTCTCGGCTCCGGCGAGAGCCGGCCACACGAGCGCCACGCACAGCGCCAGCGAGCGGATCCGGTCACGACGGGCAGCGGGACTTGCCATTTTCATCAATTCTTCGGCCTCGGGGGCGGCGATGTCCAGCGCCCGCGCACCTGCGAATACAGTTCGATCTGACGCGTATCGTTGTTGAACTCCATGCCGACGCCGTCCAGCACCGAATCACCATAGGTGATGCGTACCGGCTTGTCGGTGCGGGCGATGTCCTGCTCGGTCAGCAACAGCAGGTAGTCGCTCTCGACCTTCATCGGCGGGCTCTTTGCAGTGGCCGCCCGGGTCAACACGACATTATCGTACAGATGCGTCTCGACGCCGCCGGTCGTGGCGGTGCCGCGATCGGAGCGGATCGTCACCAGGGGCTTGGTCGCGTCCAGGCTGACCAGGACGGGCTCGACGAAATCGAGCGTGTCGTCGTCCGGGTAGTGATCGAGCCGCTTCGCGGTCAGCCGGAACACCGGCTCGCCGCGCGGGTTCAGTCGCGTGAGCTGAAAATCCTCGACGAAATAGTCGGGCTCGTGCAGCTTGCGGCGCGCGCTGGCATCACCGGTCGGATGGCTGGCGGTCTGGGCCAGGTAGTAGGTAGTGACCGCCAGCGCCGCCAGCAGCAGGACCGAGATCCCTGCGGCCAGCCTGTCGTACGCGCGCTGCTTCATCGGCCTGATGCGTCGTCGGCCGCCGGATGCGGATCGTCGGGGAGAGAGGTCGGCCTTGCGTGGCCTGGCCTGTCGCGGCCCGGCCTGTCGTGGCCCGGCCTGTCGTGGCCCGACTCTTCGTGGCCCGACCCTTCGTGGCCCGACCCTTCGCCGTGCTGGCGAAAGCCCGCCAGCAGTGCATCGCGCCGCCCCTGAGCGTCGAGCAGCCACTCGCAGAACTCGCGCACCGCGCCGTCGCCGGGAGCCGCCGTACCGATGTAGTGGGCGATCGCCCGAACCTCGGGGGCGGCGTTGGCGACCGCGGCGGCCAGGCCGGCATCGGCCATCGCCGGCAGGTCGGGCCAGTCGTCGCCGACGAACGCGATCTCCGTCATCGCCAGACCGGTCTGCCGGCAAAGCTGCTGCATCGCCGTGCGCTTGTCCTTGACGCCCTGGACCACGTGTGGGATCGACAGCTCGCGGGCGCGTTGCGCCACGATCTCGGATTGGCGTCCGGTGATGATCGCCGTGCGCAGGCCGGCGCGGTGCAGCAGCACGATGCCCAGGCCGTCGCGGACCGAGAAGCGCTTGAACACCTCGCCGGCGGGGCCGATGTGGATCGCACCGTCGGTCATCGTGCCGTCGACGTCGAACGCCACCAGGCGGATCACCCGTGCCCGCGCGGCCGCGTCGGCGCTGACGGTCGGGGTCGGGACCGCGGTCGAGACGGAAGGCGGCGCGGTCCCGGAGGGAAGGGCGGGCGGCGTGGCGTTCGGGGTCATCGGCAAAAGACTCTCGGTCTCTCAGGCCACCTTCGCGGCCAGCAGGTCCTGGATGTGCAGCGTGCCGACCAGCCGGCCTTGGCCGTCCAGCACCAGCAACTGGTTGATCCGGCGCTCTTCCATCAGCCGCACGGCCTCGGCGGCCAGCGCGTCCGGGCCGATCGAGGCCGGCGAGCGCGTCATCACGTCGTCGATCAGCACGTGGCGCAGGTCGCCGTCTCGTTCGAGCAGCCGGCGCAGGTCGCCGTCGGTGAAGATGCCGTGCACGGTGCCGTCGTCGTCGCAGATCGCGGTCATCGCGATCCGCTTCCGGGTGATTTCGAGGATCGCCTCGCGCAGCCGGGCTCCCGGCGCGACGCGCGGCATCGCGTCGCCGGTGCGCATCACGTCACTGACGCGCACCAGCAGCCGGCGACCCAGCGCCCCGCCCGGGTGCGATTGCGCGAAGTCGTCGGCGCCGAAGCCGCGCGCTTCCAGCAGCGTGACGGCCAGCGCGTCGCCCATCGCCAGCGCGGCGGTCGTGCTGGCTGTCGGGGCCAGGTTCAACGGGCACGCCTCGCGCGCCACGCCGGTGTAGAGGTGGACATCGGCCAACTGCGCCAGCGGCGAGTCGGGCTGGCCGGTCATCGCGACGAGCCGGGCGCCCATGCGCTTGATCAGCGGGACGATCGCGAGCAGCTCCGCCGTGGTGCCGGAGTTCGACATCGCGATGAACACGTCCGCCCCCGTGACCATCCCCAGGTCGCCGTGGCTGGCCTCGGCGGGATGCACGAAGAACGACGGCGTGCCGGTGGATGCCAGCGTGGCGGCCAGCTTGCGGGCGATGTGGCCCGATTTGCCGATGCCGCTGACGATGACGCGCCCCCGGCATGCGAGAATCGTTTCGCAGGCGGCGACGAAGTGGTCGTCGAGATGGTCGATCAGCGCCGCGACGGCTTGGGATTCGATTTGCAGGACGTCGGCCGCGCGCTGGCGCCAGCTCGCGTGCTGGTCGATGGCGCGCGCAGGCGCCGCGTCGGGCATGCCGGCGGGCCGGGGCGGGCGGGCGTCCGCGGGGGGGCGAGGTCCGGTTTTCACGCGCGAAGTATATAGACAAGTCCGCCGGGGTGGACGAGTCGGACGCCGGGATCGGCGGGGCCGGCCGAGCGCTTCGCCACAGAGAGAATTCCGTTTGCTGTCGGTCCTCGAACTTACGCTGATCCTGTTGGCCGCCGCGGTCGTGCTGGTCATCGCGCTGCGTCGCGCGGGGCTGCCGCCGCTGGTCGCCTACCTGGCCGTCGGCGTGCTGCTGGGACCGCACGCGACCGGGCTGGCGGCCAATCACGACGCGGTCCATGGCCTGGGCGAGATCGGCGTCGTGTTCCTGATGTTCTCGCTGGGCCTGGAATTCAGCCTGCCCAAGCTCGTGTCGATGCGTGGCCACGTCTTCGGCCTGGGCGGCGCGCAGGTGTCGACGACGATCCTGGCGGCGCTGGCGATCGTCATGCTGCTGCCGGCCGCCTGGCAGCTATCGATCCTGGGCGCCGAGCTGGACTGGCGCGCCGCGGTGGCGATCGGCGGTGCGGCGGCGATGTCGTCGACGGCGCTGGTCAGCAAGCTGCTTTCCGAGCGGCGCGAACTGGAGACCGACCATGGCCAGCGGGTGTTCGCGGTGCTGCTGTTCCAGGACATCGCCGTCATCCCGCTGCTGATCACGATCCCGGCGCTGGCGGGGCAGGCCGGCAGCCTGTGGGTCAACCTGTCGCTGGCTCTGCTCAAGGCCGCGGTGCTGCTGTTGCTGCTGCTGCGGTACGGGCCGAAGTGGATGGGGCGATGGTTCAACGCCGTCGCGCGGCAGCGCTCGCACGAGCTGTTCACGCTGAACGTGCTGCTGGCCACGCTGCTGTTCGCGTGGTTGACGCACCAGGCCGGGCTGTCGATGGAGCTGGGGGCGTTCGTCGCCGGCATGCTGATCGCCGAGACTGAGTTCCGCTACCAGGTCGAGGAGGACATCAAGCCGTTTCGCGACGTGCTGCTCGGCTTGTTCTTCGTGGCGGTCGGCATGCAGCTCGATCCGCGCGTGGTCGTCGACCTGTGGCCGCGCGTGCTGATGTACCTGACGCTGCCGCTGCTGATCAAGTTCGCGTTGATCGCGCTGCTGGTGCGCGTGCTCGGCGGTACGACCGGCACGGCGATCCGCACCGGCATCTGGCTGAGCCAGGCCGGCGAATTCGGCTTCGTGCTGATCAGCCAGGCGTCGGGCACCGGCCTGCTGCCCGAGCTGGCGGCCCAGCCGATCCTGGCGGCGATGCTGCTGTCGCTGCTGGTGTCGCCGCTGCTGATCCAGCAGGCCGGGCGCATCGCGCTGCGCTTTTCAGGCGCCGAGTGGCTGCAGCGATCGCTGCAGTTGCAGCGGATCGCCGCGCGCAGTCTCGAACAGGAGCGGCACGTGATCATCTGCGGTTTCGGCCGCTGCGGGCAGGCGCTGGCGCACGTGCTCGAGACCGAACAGGTGCCGTATCTGGCGCTGGACCTCGATCCCGACCGTGTCCGGCAGGCCGCGGGCAGCGGCGAGACCGTGGTGTATGGCGATTCGACTCGGCGCGAAACCCTGCAGGCGGCCGGCCTGCACCGTGCGCGGGCGCTGGTCATCACGTTCGACGACACGCCGACCGCGCTCAGGATCCTGCACGTGCTTCGCCAGCACGCGCCGGCGCTGCCGGTGCTGGTGCGTACCTCGCACGAATCCGATATCGAACGCCTGCGCGCCGCCGGGGCCACCGAGGTCGTCCCCGAGATCGTCGAAGGCAGCCTGATGCTGGCCTCCCATGTGATGCTGCTGGCCGACGTGCCGCTGGCCCGCGTCCAGCACCGCGTCGCGCAGGTCCGCGAGGGGCGGTACGCGCTGCTCAGCGGGTTCTTCCACGGTCTGGACGACCGTTCGCGCGACCAGATCGAGCGGGCCGAGACCCATCTGCGGTCGATCGAGATCCATCCGGGCAGTCCGCTGGCCGGGCGGCCGTTGACCGACCTGCCGCTAGGGGGCGCTCGCGTCAAGGTGGTGGTGCGCCGCGGTCAGCGGTTCGCCGATCCGGGCGGGGAATTGTTGCTGGAAGATGGCGATTTGCTGGTGCTTTCGGGCACGCTCGAGCAATTGGGCGACTCCGAGGCTAAAATTGCGTCCTTCCGGTGAGTCCGGCCCTGCCGGCTTCCGACCGACGGCAAAGCACCCTTTGGCTATCGATACCGACCAACCCACCCGAGACGGCGATTTCCTGCGGATAGAGAACCTCGTGTTCGGTTATCCGGAACGGACGATCATCAACGGCGTTTCGATGACATTCCGGCGCGGCGCCGTCATCGGCCTGATGGGCGGCTCGGGCTCGGGCAAGACGACGATCCTCAAGCTGATCGGCGGCCAGCTCCACCCGCGTTCGGGGCGCATCGTGTTCGATGGCCAGACCGTCGATTCGCGCGACCGCACCGGGCTGTACGCGCTGCGGCGGCGCATGGGCATGCTGTTCCAGTTCGGCGCGCTGTTCACCGACATGACGGTGTTCGAGAACGTCGCGTTTCCGCTGCGCGAGCACACGTCGCTGTCCGACGAACTGATCCGCACGCTGGTGCTGATGAAGCTCGAAGCGGTCGGCCTGCGCGGGGCGGCGCCGCTGCGGCCGTCGCAGATGTCCGGCGGCATGGCCCGGCGGGTCGCGCTGGCGCGGGCCACGGTGCTCGATCCGCCGCTGCTGATGTACGACGAGCCGTTCGCCGGCCTCGATCCCCTGTCGCTCGGCACGATCGCCGCGCTGATCCGGTCGCTCAACGACGCGCTGGGCGCGACGTCGATCATGGTCACGCACGACATCGACGAATCGCTGCGGATCTGCGACTACGTGTACGTGCTGGGCAACGGCGGCGTCATCGCCGGCGAGGGCACGCCCGACCAGATGCGCGCGACCACCGACCCGTTCCTGCGCCAGTTCCTGTTCGGCGCGAGCGACGGGCCGGTGGCATTCCACTACCCGGCCGAACCGCTCGCCGAGGCGCTGGGACTGGCCTCGCCGGCCCCGCCCGCCAGCGACACGCGCGGCCGCGACGTCCTGGAGCGCCCGCGATGAAGACGCTGATCGACCTGCTGGCCGCGCTGGGCGGCTTCGTGCGCGGCCAGCTTGCCGGCGTCGGCGCCGGCACGCGGACCTTCGCGCGGCTGTGCTGGGCCGGGGTGCTGGCCATGCGGCGGCCGCGGCTGATCATCGACCAGATCCATTTCATCGGCAATTATTCGCTGCTGATCATCCTGGTCTCGGGCGTGTTCATCGGCGCGGTCCTGGCGTTCCAGGGGTTCAACACGCTGCAGCGCTACGGCTCCGAGAACGCGCTGGGCATCCTGGTCGCGCTGTCCCTCGTCCGCGAGCTGGGGCCGGTCGTCACCGCGCTGCTGTTCGCCGGCCGGGCCGGCACGGCGCTGACCGCCGAGATCGGCCTGATGAAGGCCGGCGAGCAGCTCACCGCGATGGAGATGATGGCGGTCGACCCGGTCCAGCGGGTGCTGGCGCCGCGCTTCATCGCCGCGATCATCGCGATGCCGATCCTGGCCGCGCTGTTCTCGATGGTCGGCGTGTTCGGCGGCTACCTGATCGGCGTCAAGATGATCGGCGTCGACGCGGGCGCGTTCTGGTCGCAGATGCAGAGCAGCGTCGACGCGGTGGCCGACGTCGGCAACGGCGTGATCAAGAGCGTCGTGTTCGGCGCGATCTGCTCGTTCACGGCCGTCTACGAGGGCTACGAGGCCAAGCCAACTCCCGAGGGCGTGTCGCGCGCGACCACGCGGACGGTCGTGGTCTCGTCGCTGGTGGTACTGGGCGCCGATTTCCTGTTGACGGCGCTGATGTTCAGTTGAGAAAGGACAGTCGATGACAAAGCGAAGTATCGACGTGATGGTGGGATTGTTCGTCGTCGCCGGCGTGCTGGCCGTCGCGTTCCTGGCGCTGCGGGTGGCCAACCTGACGTCGTTCAGCTCGGCGCCGACGTACGAACTGAAGGCCCGTTTCGACAACATCGGGGGGCTCAAGCCGCGCGCGCCGGTCAAGAGCGCCGGCGTGGTCATCGGCCGGATCGGCGACATCAAGTTCGACGACGAAAGCTACCAGGCGCTGGTGACGATGACGCTGAACCAGGCCTACCGGTTCCCGAAGGACAGCTCGGCCAAGATCATGACCGCGGGCCTGCTCGGCGAGCAGTTCATCGGCCTGGAGCCCGGCGGCGACTCCGAGAACCTCGTGTCCGGCGACACGATCAAGATGACGCAGTCGGCGATCGTGCTCGAGAACCTGATCGGCCAGTTCCTGTACGGCAAGGCGGCCGAAGGAGGGCAGAAATGACCGGAGGACGGAACCGGCGCGAAGAGCCGCTCCGCCGCGCCCCGTTGGTGCGGGTGGCGGCATCCGCCGCGCTGGCCTGCGCGCTGGCCGGCTGCGCGTCGACCGGCCAGCAGGGCGGGGCGCGCGACAAGACCGATCCGCTCGAGCCGATGAACCGCGCGGTGTTCGCGTTCAACGACGCGGTCGATCGCGCGGTGCTCAAGCCGGTGGCGCAGAAGTACACGGACTGGCTGCATCCCGGCGTGCGCGGCATGGTCACCAACTTCTTCGGCAACCTCGGCGATGCGTGGACCTCGGTCAACCAACTGCTGCAGGGCAAGCCATACCTGGCGCTGACCGACTTCACGCGGTTCACGGTCAATACGACCTTCGGCTTCCTGGGCATCGTCGACCTGGCCAGCGAGCTGGGGCTCGAGAAGCACAAGGAGGATTTCGGCCAGACGCTGGGCCGTTGGGGCGTCGGTCCCGGTCCGTACCTCGTGCTGCCGCTGCTGGGCATGTCCACGGTGCGCGACACGGTCGGCCTGGTGCCCGACTACTACGGCTATCCGCTCGTCTACACGAATCACGACCGGTACTACTGGTCGGCACGGACGCTCGAATTCGTCAACATCCGCGCCGGACTGCTGCCGGCCGAGAAACTGCTCGAGGCGGCGACGCTGGACAAGTATTCGGCCTACCGCAACGGCTACCTGCAACGCCGCCGCAATCAGGTCTACGATGGCGATCCGCCCGAAGAAGACTTCGACGACGGCGAGGACTGAGAATCCTTGAACGAGCCAGCCGGGTCCAGTTCGTTCAAGGGTTTCGAGTCGGCGGCGGGGGCATGCCGCCATGGCGCGTGGAGCGGAACGTTCGCCGGCTGGGGCGCTGCCGAGCAAACGTTGCCTGGGCAAGTTATTCTGTAATGACGTCCGCGGCCTCGTCGACCCTCTGCGGACCCTTCGTGGTCCGATCAAAAAGGTGAAAAATGCTTCCTGAGCGCTCGAATTTCCATCAGATCCCGTCGTCGGCACGGATCGCCGGCCGGTGGAGCGACGTCATGCGTCGCCATCTGCTGAAGCTGTCGCTGCTGGTCGGCGTGACGCTGCTGGCCTTCTCGCTGTCGATGGCTCATGCCGAGACGCCCGCGCCCGACGCGTTCGTCAGCCAGATCAGCACCGAGGTGCTCGACAAGATCCGGCAGGACAAGGACGTCCAGTCCGGCAATCCGGCCAAGGTGTCGCAGTTCGTCGACGCGACGATCATGCCGGTCGTCAACTTCCAGCGGATGACGGCGCTGGCCGTCGGCCGGTCGTGGCGCCAGGCCACGCCCGAGCAGCAGCAGCGTTTGATGGCCGAGTTCCGCACGCTGCTGGTGCGCACGTATTCGGGGGCGCTGGCCTCGGTTGGTGATCAGCAGGTCCGGATGAAGCCGTTTCGCGGCAACGCGCAGGAATCCGAGGTCGTCGTGCGCAGCGAGGTCGTCGCCAAGCAGGGCGAACCGATCCAGCTCGACTACCGCCTCGAGAAATCCGGCGACGCGTGGAAGATCTACGACCTGAACGTGATGGGCGTATGGCTGGTCGACAACTACCGCAACCAGTTCTCGCAAGAGATCAACGCGAAGGGCATCGACGGCCTGATCCAAAGCCTGGCCGACAAGAACAAGCAGTTCGCCGCCAAGAGCTGATTCGCGTGTCCACGATCGCTACCCCCGCCTCGCTGACCTACGTCGAGGCGACCGATTTCGTCAGCGCCGCGGCCGGTGCGCTCGCCCGGTTGTCATCCGCCGGCGGCTCGGCGCCGTCGGTGGGCGGGGCGGGCGCCGACGGGGTCGCCGCGTCGGGCGCGTCGGCAGCCGCGGGTGCGCGATCGATGGAGATCGACCTCGCGCCGCTGGTCCGGTTCGATTCGTCGGCGATCGCGGCCTTCGTCGCGATCGAGCGCCGCGCCGTCGAGCGCGGCGTGGAACTGCGGTTCCTGAACGCCCCGCCGAATTTGCGTAAACTCGCGACTCTTTACGCGGTCGACAGCCTGCTGTTCGGCGGTTGAGCCACCCTGGATGGATCGGGCGTCCGGTCCGTTCGCAGGGGGTGCCGGAATACCAGGCCAGCCCGGGTCCACATGTCCATTGCCATCGATATCCAGTCCCTTCGCAAGCGGTACGGCCGCTTCGAAGCGCTCAAGGGCGTCACGTTGCAGGTCCGCGAAGGGGAATTCTTCGGCCTGCTCGGTCCCAACGGCGCCGGCAAGACGACGCTGATCTCGACGATCGCCGGCTTGACTCGCGCCGATTCCGGCTCGGTCAGCATCATGGGGCACGACGTGCAGCGCGACTTTCGCGCCGCGCGCCGCGCGCTCGGCGTCGTGCCGCAGGAGATCGTCTTCGATCCGTTCTTCAGCGTGCGCGAGACGTTGCGCCTGACGTCCGGCTACTACGGCCTGCGCGCCAACGACGACTGGATCGACGAGATCCTCCACAACCTGGACCTGACCGGCAAGGCCGACGCCAACATGCGCACGCTGTCCGGCGGCATGAAGCGGCGCGTGCTGGTCGGGCAGGCGCTGGTCCATCGGCCGCCGGTCATCGTGCTCGACGAGCCGACCGCGGGCGTCGATGTCGAGCTGCGGCAGACGCTGTGGCGCTTCATCCGCCGGCTCAACGCCGAAGGCCACACGATCGTGCTGACCACGCACTACCTCGAAGAGGCGCAGGAGCTGTGCACGCGGATCGCGATGCTCAAGCTCGGCTCGGTCGTCGCGCTGGACGAGACGCGCAACCTCGTGCGCGGCATGGCCGGCGGCACGCTGGTGCTGCGGCTGGCCGGCGCCCCATTGCCGGCGTCGCTGGCAGCGCTGCAGGTCGACCCGCCGTCCGACGACCGCGTCGCGCTGCGGATCCGGCACTACGACGAGGTCGAGCAGATCCTGGCGGCGCTGCGAGTGGCCGGCTGCCGGATCGAGGAGATGGAGCTGCTGCCGACCGATCTCGAGGATGTGTTCGTGCGGATCATGAGGGACGCGGCGTGACGGACGGTCGTGGCTTTCGCACGCTGCTGTACAAGGAAACGCTGCGGTTCACGAAGGTCGGCGTGCAGACGATCGCCGCGCCGGTGCTGACCGCGCTGCTGTACCTGATGATCTTTTCGCAGGCGATGTCCGGCCGCGTGACCGTGTTCGGCCAGATCCCCTACGTCTCGTTCCTGGTCCCCGGCCTGGTGATGATGTCGCTGCTGCAGAACGCGTTCGCCAACGCGTCGTCGTCGATCATCCAGAGCAAGGTCACCGGCAACATGGTGTTCGTGCTGCTGCCGCCGCTGTCGCACTGGGAACTGTTCGGCGCCTATACGCTGGCGGCGATCCTGCGCGGGATGCTGGTCGGGCTGGGCGTGTTCGTCGCGACCGTCTGGTTCACGCACCTGCGCTTCGAGTCGCCGCTGTGGATCCTGGGCTTCGCGTTGCTGGGTAGCGCGGTCATGGGCGTGCTGGGCCTGGTCGCCGGCATCTGGGCCGAGAAATTCGACCAGATCGCCACCTTCCAGAACTTCCTGATCATGCCCGCCACGTTCCTGGCCGGGGTGTTCTATTCGGTGCACTCGCTGCCCCCGATCTGGCAGAATGTCTCCCACCTGAACCCGTTTTTCTACATCGTCGATGGCTTCCGCTACGGCTTTTTCGGGGTTTCCGACGTGCCGCCGTGGACCAGCCTGGGCATCGTCGCCGTGACCCTGGCCGTCGTGTCCTTCGTCGCCATCTCCTTGCTCAAGAGCGGTTACAAACTGCGGCACTGACGCGGCGTCGCCGCAAGCGCGCCATGGTCTGTTGCGGCGTGCCGTGGTGTTCGAGGCCCGCGCCGAAGACACCGATGTCACCAGATTGCCCGGGCCGCGCCCGCCGGTCGCCCGTCCCGCGTCGCCTGGTCTTGCGGGTCGGGGGTGCAGACTGCGGGTGTTTTGTCATCGCTTTCCGTCACCGCTCACCGATACTCGACACGACAAGAACACCATGGTTACACCGGACAACGTTCGCAGCTACATCGCCGCCGGCCTGCCTTGCGACCACCTCGAGGTCTCGGGCGACGGCCATCACTTCGAAGCGCTGATCGTGGCTGCCGCCTTCGAGGGCAAGCGCCCGATCCAGCGGCACCAGCTCGTCTACAAGGCGCTCGGCGACCGGATGCGCGAGGAGATCCACGCGCTGTCGATGCGCACGCTGACGCCGGCGGAGTTCGCCGCACAGCGGCCGGCCGGGGCCGCCGATGGCGAGCCGGCGCCGGCCGATCCGTCCGCGGGCGTCCGTTCGATTCCGATCCGGGGCGCCTGACATGGACAAGCTGATCATCGAGGGCGGCCGCCCGCTGCGCGGCGACGTGCGCGTGTCGGGCGCCAAGAACGCGGCGCTGCCGATCCTGTGCGCGGCGCTGCTGACCCGCGAGCCGCTGGTGCTGGACAACGTGCCGCAGCTGCGCGACATCGACACCGCGCTCGCGCTGTTGCGCCGGATGGGCGTGATGGCCGAGCGCGACGGCCAGCGCGTCACGCTGCAGGCCGCCGACGTGTCGTCGCTCGAAGCGCCGTACGACCTGGTCAAGACGATGCGCGCGTCGATCCTGGTGCTCGGCCCGATGGTGGCCCGCTTCGGCGAGGCGCGGGTATCGCTGCCCGGCGGCTGCGCGATCGGCCAGCGTCCGGTCGACCAGCACATCAAGGGCCTGCAGGCGATGGGGGCGGAGATCCACATCGACCATGGCTACGTCGTCGCCCGTGCCGGCCGGCTGCGCGGCGCGCGGATCGCCACCGACATGGTCACCGTCACCGGCACCGAGAACCTGATGATGGCGGCCGTGCTCGCCGACGGCCAGACGATCATCGAGAACGCCGCCCGCGAACCCGAGGTCGTCGACCTGGCGCGCCTGCTGCAGGCGATGGGCGCGCGGATCGACGGCATCGGCACCGATCGGCTCGTCATCGACGGTGTCGAGTCGCTGCACGGCGCGCACCATCGCGTGATGCCCGACCGGATCGAGGCCGGCACGTTCCTGTGCGCGGCGGCCGCCACGCGCGGGCGGATCCGCCTGATCGATGCCGATCCCGCGTCGATGGGGGCCACGCTCGACAAGCTGAGCGAGGCCGGCGCCGCGATCGACGTCGACGGCGACACGATCACGCTGGCGATGGCGCAGCGACCGCGTGCGGTCAGCCTGCGCACCGCGCCGTATCCGGGCTTCGCCACCGACATGCAGGCGCAGTTCATGGCGCTGAACTGCGTGGCCGACGGCACCGGCGTGATCACCGAGACGATCTTCGAGAACCGCTTCATGCATGTGCTCGAATTGCAGCGGCTGGGCGCCGACATCACCGTCGAAGGGCATACCGCGGTGGTCAAGGGCATCGAGCGGCTGTCGGGTGCCACCGTGATGGCGACCGACCTGCGTGCGTCGGCCGGCCTCGTCATCGCCGGCCTGGTGGCCGACGGCACGACGACCGTCGACCGCATCTATCACCTCGACCGCGGCTATGACGGCATGGAAACCAAGCTGGCCGCCGTGGGCGCCAACGTTCGACGGAGCCGCTGATGCTGACCCTAGCGCTATCCAAGGGGCGCATCTTCGACGAGACGCTGCCGCTGCTGGAAGCGGCCGGCATCACCGTCGACGATGACGCCAGCACGACCCGCAAGCTGATCCTGCCGACCGGTGACCCGGGGCTGCGGCTGCTGATCGTCCGTGCCAGCGACGTGCCCACGTATGTCCAGTACGGCGCGGCCGATTTCGGTGTCGTCGGCAAGGACGTGCTGATCGAGCACGGCGGCGACGGCCTGTACCAGCCGCTGGACCTGGGTATCGGGCGCTGCCGGATGTGCGTGGCCGCGCCGCGAGGCTTCGACTACGCGCGCGCCGTGCGCGCCGGTTCGCGGCTGCGCATCGCCAGCAAGTACATCGAGACCGCGCGCCGGCATTTCGCCGCCAAGGGCGTGCACATCGACCTGATCAAGCTGTACGGCTCGATGGAGCTGGCGCCGCTGGTCGGCCTGTCCGACGTCATCGTCGACCTGGTCAGCACCGGCTCGACGCTCAAGGCGAACAACCTGGTCGAGGTCGAGCAGATCATGACGATCTCGTCGCGCCTCGTCATCAACCAGGCGTCGCTGAAGACCCGCGCGTCCGAACTGCGGACGGTCGTCGACAAGATCGCCGCCGCGGTGGCCGAGCGTGACCGGCAGGCGGCTTGAAAGGCCAGGAGACGCTCGGCTTCCGGGCTTGGGGTGATGTAGGCGTGAGGCCGTCACCGTCGTGGGACGGTGGGGGTCGTCACGGGGACGCTGCCGTTGACCTTTGCGTGAAGGGGTCACGAGGTTGCTGCCGCCGACCTTTGCGTGAGGTTGTCACGAGGTTGCTGCCATCGTGGGGCGGGGTGAGTCGTCACGAGGTCGCCGCCGTCGTGGGTGCGGGGTAAGGCGTCACGAGGTCGCTGCCGTCGTGGGTGCGGGGCGAGTGGCCAGAGTGAGCGGTCGTCGCTGCGCGCCGACTGCCCTGCGGTACTCGGAAGGGGGTTGGCGCGGCCAACTCGCTGCATTCGCTGCGCTCATTACGCTCAAACAAGGGCCGCGAGTCAGAGGAACGAAGCGTGCTGCGCACGCCAACCCCCTTCCTGCGTTCCTCGGCGCTCCC
>JAKPAM010000112.1 GCA_029779435.1 Pseudomonadota bacterium
CGACGGCGAGATCTGCCAGGCCATCGCGGGCATGCTGGCGCGCGTGGGCGTCAAGATCAACCTCGAGGCCGAGACCAAAGGCACGTACTTCCCCAAGATCCTGTCGCGCAACACGTCCTTCTACATGCTGGGCTGGACCCCGAACACCTACGACGCGCACAACGCCCTGCACAACCTGATGGCGACGCCGCAGGGCGGACAAGGGCAGTTCAACCTCGGCAGCTACAGCAACCCCAGGCTCGACGAACTGACGGCCAAAGTGCAGGCCGAGACCGATCCGGCTCGCCGCAACGCGCTGATCGCCGAAGCCTTCAAGGTCCACGCCGACGATGTCGGCCACCTCCCGCTGCACCAGCAGGCACTGGCCTGGGGCATGCGCCGCAACGTCGAGCTCGTGCAGATGGCCGACAACTTCATGCCCTTCAAGTGGATCGTGCTGAAGTGATGCGCGCCCGGCTGCGCCGGTTCGCGAGCAGCGATCTGGCGTTCAGTTTCCGCAGCAGCCCGGTCGCGACCGTGGCCGCGATCGTCGCATGCGCGATGATCGTTGCCGCGGTCTTCGCACCCTGGCTCGCGCCGCACCGCCCCTTCGACCTGGCGACGCTCGAACTGAACGAATCGCTGCTGCCGCCCGCCTGGCTGGACAGCGGGATCGCCCGCTACGTGCTGGGCACGGACGACCAGGGCCGAGACGTCCTGTCGACCATCATGTACGGCGCGCGGGTCTCCCTGTTCGTCGGCCTGGCCTCCGTCGCGCTGGCGATGACGATCGGGGTCGGGCTGGGCCTGCTGTCGGGCTATGCGGGCGGACGCGTCGACGCGTTCATCATGCGCGTGGCCGACGTGCAGCTGTCGTTCCCCGCGATCCTGATCGCGCTGCTGATCGACGGCGCGGCGCGTGCCGCGCTGCCGCGCGACGTGCACGACGGCGCGCTGGCGCTGGCCGTGCTGGTCGGCTCGATCGGGCTGGCCAACTGGGTGCAGTACGCGCGCACCGTCCGCAGTTCGACCCTGGTCGAGAAGAACCGCGAGTACGTGCAGGCCGCCCGGGTGATCGGCGTGCCGTCCCGGACCATCATGCTGCGCCACGTGCTGCCCAACGTGCTCGGCCCCGTGCTCGTGATCGCGACGATCAACATCGCAACCGCCATCATCACCGAGGCGACCCTGTCATTCCTGGGCGTCGGCGTCCCACCGACCTCACCGTCGCTGGGCACGATGATCAACACCGGCAACAACTTCCTGTTCTCGGGCGAGTGGTGGCTGGTCCTGTTCCCCGGGCTCGCCCTCGTGTTGCTGTGCATGTCGGTGAACCTGCTCGGCGACTGGCTGCGCGACGCGTTGAACCCGAAGCTGCGCTGAACGATGCGCACGGCCCCGCCACTGCTCGAGGTACGCGACCTGCGGGTCGAATTCGCGACACGCCGCGGCGTCCTGCGCGCGCTCGACGACGTGAGCTTCGACATCGCCGCCGGCGAGGTGCTGGGCGTCGTCGGAGAGTCCGGTGCCGGAAAGTCGCTCACGGGCGCGGCGATCATCGGCCTGCTCGAGCCCCCCGGACGCATCGCCCGCGGCAGCATCGCCCTGTCGGGACGGCGCCTGGACACCCTCCCGCCAGAGCGGATGCGGGCCGTCCGCGGCCGGGAGATCGGCGCCGTCTTCCAGGACCCGCTGACCTCGCTCAATCCGCTGTACAGCGTGGGACGGCAACTCGTCGAGACCATCCGCACCCACCTGCCGCTGACGCGATCGCAGGCGAGAACGCGTGCCGTCGAGCTGCTCGCCGAGACCGGGATTCCGGGGGCGGCCGAACGGATCGATCACTATCCGCATCAGTTCTCGGGCGGGATGCGCCAGCGCGTCGTGATCGCACTGGCCCTGGCCGCGCAGCCCAAGCTCCTGATTGCCGACGAGCCGACCACCGCGCTCGACGTGTCGATCCAGGCGCAGATCATCGCACTGCTGCGCCGCCTGTGCCGTGAGCACGGCACCGCG
>JAKPAM010000213.1 GCA_029779435.1 Pseudomonadota bacterium
GGGCCAGCAGGTCGGCCTTGACGTCCGGGCCGATCGGCACCTTGCGCATGTGCACGTTCAGGATCTGCTCGCGGCCGCGGATGTCGGGCAGCTGGACGACCACCTGGCGGTCGAAGCGGCCCGGGCGCAGCAGCGCCGGGTCGAGCACGTCCGGCCGGGTGGTGGCGGCGATCTGGATGATGCCCTGGCCGGTCTCGAAGCCGTCCATCTCGACCAGCAGCTGGTTCAGCGTCTGCTCGCGCTCGTCGTTGCCGCCGCCCAGGCCGGCGCCACGCTGGCGGCCGACCGCGTCGATCTCGTCGATGAACAGGATGCAGGGCGCATGCTTCTTGGCGTTCTCGAACATGTCGCGCACGCGCGCCGCGCCGACGCCGACGAACATCTCGACGAAGTCGGAACCCGAGATCGAGAAGAACGGCACCTTGGCCTCGCCGGCGATCGCCTTGGCGAGCAGCGTCTTGCCGGTACCGGGCGAGCCGACCATCAGCACGCCGCGCGGGATGCGACCGCCGAGCTTCTGGAAGCGCGACGGATCGCGCAGGAACTCGACCAGTTCCTGGACGTCTTCCTTGGCCTCGTCGCAACCGGCCACGTCGGCGAACGTGATGCTGTTGTTCGAATCGTCGAGCATCCTCGCCCGCGACTTGCCGAACGAGAACGCGCCGCCGCGCCCGCCACCCTGCATCTGGCGCATGAAGAACACCCAGACGCCGATCAGCAACAGCATCGGGAACCATGACACGAAGATGTTGAGCAGCAGCGACTGCTCTTCTTCGGGCTTGGCGTTGACGGTGACGCCGTACTTCATCAGGTCGCCGACCATCCACAGGTCGCCCGGCGAATAGACGGCGTAGGATTTGCCATCCTTGCCCTTGACCTTCAGGGTTCGACCCTCGACGGTGACCGCATCGACGCGACCGTCCCTGGCCTCGGCCATGAACTGCGAATACGAGATGTCGCTGGCACGCGATTGGCGTGAATCGAACTGTTTGAAGACCGTGAACAAGACGAAAGCGATCACGAGCCAGATCGCGGCCTTCGAAAACATGCTGTTCACTACGCTGCTCCTTGCAAGAACCTGATCATTCTACTCGTGTGGCTTGAAATCGCGACCAACTTGTGGCTATCAGCTTGATCCATATCGTCTATGGCAGCGATATCCCACAAAAGGGCTGCCCACGAAAGGGCCCGTGCCCGCGATCGGGCAGGACCCGCACCCGCGAACGGGTGAGACCAGGGACGACGAACGCGGAACGCCGCCGCGGGAACGAAGACCGGATGCTACCCGGCTGGTCGTTGCATCGGCAACGACTTGACACCCCGTCCCAGCAGATAGGTTTCCGAGGACTTCTCCCGGGACGATTTCGGCTTGCGCACCACGACCCGTGTGAAGTGACGTTTGAACAACTCGACCAATTGGCTGTATCCGCTGCCGTGAAAGCATTTGACCAGCAGCGCGCCGTCCGGTTTGAGGTGATCAACCGCGAAACTCACCGCCAATTCCGCCAGATGCGCCATACGGGCGGCATCGGCGACCTCGACACCGCTCAGATTGGGGGCCATGTCCGAAACCACAAGGTCCACCGGCTGCCCCGCGACACGCCGGTGCAATTCAGCGAGAATCTCGTCCTCGCGGAAATCGCCGAGCAGGAACTCGACGTCGGCCACCGGCTCCATCGGCAGGATGTCCAAGGCGATGATGCGCCCGTTGATGCCACCGCCCGAACGGGCGAGGCGCTCGCGCAACACCTGCGACCAGGCGCCCGGGGTCGAACCCAGGTCGACGATCGTCATCCCCGGCCGGATCAGCTTGTCCTGCGCGTCGATCTCGATCAGCTTGAAGGCCGCCCGGGCGCGATAGCCGTGCTTTTGCGCCAGCTTGACGTACGGATCGTTCCGATGCTGGTCGAGCCAGCTCTTGTTGAATTTGTTTTTTGCCATTGTCCCTACCGCCCTGCACTATAGGAAGGGTGGATCGCCCAACCTCGAATCTCCAGCCCCGTCTGATACAAGGCCCAACATGCCCGTTCCCCCCGACCACGCCCCGTCCGATGACGACGCCGCCGACCTGCCCGCGGCGCTCGACTCGGCCACCCGCAGCGCGCTGCGGGCGCAGGCCCATCATCTGAAGCCGGTCGTGATGATCGGCGAGGCCGGTCTGACCGAGGCCGTGCTCGCCGAGGCGGACCGCGCGCTCGCCTCCCACGAACTGATCAAGCTGCGGGTGTTCGGCGACGATCGTCAGGCCCGTGAATCGATTATGAACGAACTGTGCCATCGCCTGGGCTGCTCGCCGGTCCAGTCGATCGGCAAGCTGCTCGTCGTCTGGCGCGCCCGCCCGGACGGCGAAGAGGCCCGCTCGTCGACCACGCACCGCCGCAAGCCGCGCAAGCCGCTGCACAAGAAGAAGGCCGAAGCCCGCATCGAGCGCCAGCGCACCGGTGGCACGGCCGCCACCGCGCCTGCCGTGAAGGCCCGGTCGGGAGCGGCCCGCTCTCCGGCCCGTGCCGTGACGGCTAAAACCATGAAAGCCGCGAAACCCGCGAAAACGGGAACGGCACGCGGCCAGGCGACCGGACGCCCCGTCGGTACGGATCGGCGCGACGAAAGCACCCGGCCGTCGACCCGCCGCGCCGGTGGCGGCGCCGTGAGCGCCCCAGCATCGACGCGTTCGCCGGCATCCGGTACCGGGCGCCCCCCCGCACGCTCACCGGCGCGGGCCAGCGGCCTGACGGCGGTACGCCCTACCGGCGCACGGACCGGAACCGCTGATCGCCCGGATCGCCCGGATCGCCCGGATCGTCGAGGATCGACGGGCGCGGTCAGCCGCGAGCGGCAGTCCGGACCGGCTGCGCGACCGGACCGCGACGAGGCTCCACGCGCATCCGCTCCCCGGACCGCCGCCGAGCGCGCCGCCGCATGGTTCGACGAGACGCCGCCGCCGCGCCGGCCAGCGGCCGATCGGCCCGCATCGCCCCCGGCGTCCGGCGCACGCAAGCCCGCTGCGACCAGTGCCGCGCCGCGCCGCGCCGCCGGGCCAGCCGCCGCACCGAGCGGATCGCGTGGTCGGCCTCGCGCCCCGGGCGCGGGGCTCAAGACGCTGACACGACTGGCGCCCGCCAAGCCGGGCGGACCGAAGAAGTGAACGGGCGAACCCGACGCGGAGCATGAGCGTCGATCAGACACGCGACCAGACGCGCCCGAGCGGAGCGTTTGGTGGACCCGATCGACTCCCACGCTCTTACTCGTAGCGGACGTCCAGCACCTCGTATTCGCGTTCGCCGCCGGGTGCCAGCACGGTAGCCACGTCGCCGGCGACCCGGCTGATCAACGCGCGGGCGATCGGGCTCGATACCGAGATCTTGCCCTGCTTCAGATCGGCCTCGTCCTCGCCGACGATCTGGTAGGTGACCTTGTCGCCGGACTCCAGATCCTCGAGTTCGACCGTGGCGCCGAACACCACGCGTCCGTCCGCCTCGACCTCCCGTGGGTTGATGATCTGCGCGTTGGACAGTTTCGATTCGAGTTCGGCGATGCGCCCTTCGATGAATCCCTGCCGCTCGCGCGCCGCGTCGTATTCGGCGTTCTCGGACAAGTCCCCCTGCGCGCGCGCCTCGGCGATCGAGTTGATCACTGCCGGCCGCTCGACCGTCTTGAGCCGATGCAGTTCATCTTTCAGCAGTTCGGCGCCGCGCAATGTCAAGGGAATGGTCGCCATCGTTGTGCCTTTTCCTGTTCCGTTCGTAAAACCCAGTACGTGCCGTACGGCGCGCGGCCATCCGGCATCCCCAAAACTGTTGTTGAATCCCGCCTTGCACCCTGACCGGCGGCGGGGCGCGGGGCCGCCGCGATGGCTGACCCCGCCCATGACCACCACCATGGCCAGAGGCGTTCCCGCCCCCTTGGAGGGAGCCCGATGACACGGAGCGCCCGCCATGGACGCGGGCGCGGCGGCTAGCGCCCGTTCACGCCGGAAGCGATCCCGCGTGGACAGGCCCTAGGCGCTGGCCGCCGTCTTGCCGAGCTGGGCGTGCAGCTCCTGCAGACTGTACACGTCCAGATGACGAAGATACTTCAGGCCTTCGACGGCGGCCAGTGCGCCGGCGATCGTCGTGTAGAACGTGACGCGCTGCGCGAGCGCCGTCGTACGGATCGCGCGCGAATCGGCGATCGCGTTGCGCTTTTCTTCGACCGTGTTGATGACCAGCGACACCTCGCCGTTCTTCAGCATGTCGACGACGTGCGGCCGGCCTTCCTGCACCTTGTTGACGGCCACCACCGGCACGCCGGCAGCCTGGATCGCGGCCGCGGTACCCTTGGTCGCCACCAGCTTGAAACCGAACTCGTGCAGCTTGCGCGCGACCTCGACCGCGCGCGGCTTGTCCGGGTTCTTGACCGAGATGAACGCCGTACCCGACTCGGGCAGGTGCGTGCCGGCGGCGATCTGCGACTTGACGAAGGCTTCGCCGAACGAATAGCCGACGCCCATCACCTCGCCGGTCGACTTCATCTCGGGCCCGAGGATCGTGTCGACGCCCGGAAACTTGACGAACGGGAACACCGCTTCCTTGACCGAGTAGTACGGCGGCTGCACGTCGCGGCCGATGCCCTGCTCGTCGAGCGTACGGCCGGCCATGCAGCGCGCGGCGACTTTGGCCAACTGGATGCCGGTGGCCTTCGACACGTAGGGCACGGTGCGCGACGCGCGCGGATTGACCTCGAGCACGTAGACGACGTCCTGCTCGTCGGTACGCTGGATCGCGAACTGCACGTTCATCAGGCCGACGACCTTCAGGGCCTTGGCCATCGTCGCGGTCTGGCGCTTCAGCTCGTCGACCAGCGCCGGCGACAGCGAGAACGGCGGCAGCGAGCACGCGGAATCGCCGGAGTGGACGCCGGCCTGCTCGATATGCTCCATCACGCCGCCGATGAACACGCGCTCGCCGTCGGACAGGCAGTCGACGTCGACCTCGATCGCGTCGGACAGGAAGTGGTCGAGCAGCACCGGGCTGTCGTTCGACACGCGTACGGCCTCGCGCATGTAGCGTTCGAGGTCGCGCTGCTCGTGGACGATCTCCATCGCGCGGCCGCCGAGCACGTAGCTGGGCCGCACGACCAGCGGATAGCCGATCTCCTGCGCGAGCGCCAGCGCCTCGGCCTCGGTGCGCGCTGTGCGGTTGGCCGGCTGGCGCAGGTTCAGCTTCATCAGCAGCTTCTGGAAGCGCTCGCGGTCCTCGGCAATGTCGATCGATTCGGGCGAGGTGCCGATGATCGGCACGCCGGCGGCCTCCAGCGACTTGGCCAGCTTCAGCGGCGTCTGGCCGCCGTACTGGACGATGACGCCGAACGGCTTTTCGAGATCGACGATCTCGAGCACGTCCTCGAGCGTCAACGGCTCGAAGTACAGGCGGTCCGACGTGTCGTAGTCGGTCGACACGGTCTCGGGGTTGCAGTTGATCATGATGGTTTCGTAACCATCGTCGCGCAGCGCCAGCGACGCGTGCACGCAGCAGTAGTCGAACTCGATGCCCTGGCCGATGCGGTTGGGGCCGCCGCCGAGCACGATGATCTTCTTGCGATCGGTGGGCGCGGCCTCGCACTCCTCGTCATAAGTGGAGTACATGTAAGCGGTCGACGTGGCGAACTCGGCCGCGCACGTATCGACGCGCTTGTACACGGGCCGCACGCCGAACGAATGGCGCAGCTTGCGGATCTGCTGCTCGGTGCAGTCGAGCAGGTACGCGAGCCGGCGATCGGAGAAGCCCTTCTTCTTCAGCTCGCGCAGCGTGCCGGCGTCGAGGTCGCCGAGCGTCTGCTTCTCGACTTGCAGCTCGATGTCGACGATCTCCTTGATCTGCGCGAGGAACCACGGGTCGATGCGCGTCAGCGATTGCACTTCCTCGAGCGTGAAGCCCTGCGCGAACGCATCGCCGACGTACCAGATCCGCTCGGGCCCGGGCTCGCCGAGTTCTTCCTCGATGACTTCGCGGTCGGTGGTCTTCTGGTTCATGCCGTCGACGCCGACCTCCAGGCCGCGCAGCGCTTTCTGGAAGCTCTCCTGGAACGTGCGGCCGATCGCCATCACCTCGCCGACGGACTTCATCTGCGTGGTCAGGTGCGAGTCGGCCTGCGGGAACTTCTCGAACGCGAAGCGCGGCACCTTGGTGACGACGTAGTCGATCGACGGCTCGAACGACGCGGGCGTCGCGCCGCCGGTGATGTCGTTGCGCAACTCGTCGAGCGTGTAGCCGACGGCCAGCTTGGCGGCGATCTTGGCGATCGGAAAGCCGGTCGCCTTGGACGCCAGCGCCGACGAGCGCGACACGCGCGGGTTCATCTCGATGACGATCATCCGGCCGTTGTCCGGATTGATCGAGAACTGCACGTTGGACCCACCGGTATCGACGCCGATCTCGCGCAGGATGTCGATCGAGGCCTGGCGCATCAGCTGGTATTCCTTGTCGCTGAGCGTCTGCGCCGGCGCCACCGTGATCGAATCACCGGTGTGGATGCCCATCGGGTCCAGGTTCTCGATCGAGCAGACGATGATGCAGTTGTCGGCCTGGTCGCGAACGACCTCCATCTCGAATTCTTTCCAGCCGATCAGGCTTTCTTCGATCAGCAGCTCGGACGTCGGCGACGCCTCGATCCCGCGCTTGCAGATGATCTCGAATTCCTCGGCGTTGTAGGCGATGCCGCCGCCGGTGCCGCCCAGCGTGAAGCTGGGACGGATCACGACCGGAAAGCCGCTGGTGCCGACCAGTTGCGCGATCTGGCGCTGCACGGCCCAGGCCTCGTCCATCGTGTGGGCGATCCCGGACTTGGCCGAATCCAGGCCGATCTTGGTCATCGCATCCTTGAACTTCAGGCGGTCCTCGGCCTTCTCGATCGCCTGCGGCTTGGCGCCGATCAGTTCGACGCCGAACTCGTCGAGCACGCCATGGCGGTGCAGGTCGAGCGCGCAGTTGAGCGCGGTCTGACCGCCCATCGTCGGCAGGATCGCATCGGGACGCTCTTTCTCGATGATGCTCTTGACGACCGGCCAGGTGATCGGCTCGATATATGTGACGTCGGCCGTCTCGGGGTCGGTCATGATCGTGGCCGGGTTGCTGTTGACCAGGATCACGCGGAAACCTTCTTCGCGCAGCGCCTTGCAGGCCTGGGCGCCGGAATAATCGAACTCGCAGGCCTGGCCGATGATGATCGGGCCGGCGCCGATGATCAGGATGCTGCGAAGGTCACTACGCTTGGGCATGGAATCACTCTCTGTGGTCGGTCTCGGGCCGTCGGGCGATCCGGACCTGGGAATCTGCGGACATCGGATCGGCGAAGACGATCAGGTGTCGGGGGCGCCGGGCCGGCGGCGCTGACCGGCGGACCGATCGAAGCGGCGCTCGGGCGGCGCGGGCGGCCTCACCGCGTCGCGAGCGGGCCGGCCGCCGCCGGCCGCGGAGGCCGAAGCCTTCCGCCCCGACCGGTCACGGCCCGTTCCGGTCAACGTCGTCGCGGCGAATGCTCGGCCATCAGCGACGCGAAACGATCGAACAGGTAGCTGATGTCGTCGGGGCCGGGGCTGGCTTCGGGGTGCCCCTGGAAGCAGAACGCCGGCCGGTCGACGCGCGCGAGACCCTGGATCGACTGGTCGAACAGCGACACGTGCGTGATCCGCAGGTTCGGCGTCAGCGACGCCGGATCGACGGCGAAGCCGTGGTTCTGGCTGGTGATCGCGACGCGGCCCGTATCCAGGTCCTTGACCGGGTGATTGGCGCCGTGGTGACCGAACTTCATCTTCATCGTCCGCGCACCCGACGCCAATGCCATGATCTGGTGGCCGAGGCAGATGCCGAACGTCGGCAGGCCGCGATCGATCAGCTCGGCGGTCGCGCGGATCGCGTAGTCGCAGGGCTCGGGGTCGCCGGGACCGTTGGCCAGGAAGATGCCGTCCGGCTCGTACTTCAGCGCGTCGGCCGCGGTCGACTGCGCCGGCAGCACCGTGACATCGCAGCCGCGGTCCGTCAGCAGGCGCAGGATGTTGCGCTTGACGCCATAGTCGAACGCGACGACCTTGAAGCGCTTCTCGATGCCGGTAGCGAAGCCGTCGTCGAGCGACCAGCTTCCTTCGGTCCACGCATAAGGCTCGGTGGTCGACACGACCTTGGCCAGGTCCATGCCCGCCAGCCCCGGGAACGCGCGTGCGGCGGCGACCGCGGCGGCCTCGTCCAGCGTATCGCCGGGACGCTCGCCGGCCATCAGGCAACCGCTTTGCGCGCCCTTCTCGCGCAGCAGGCGCGTCAGTTTGCGGGTATCGATGCCGGCGATGCCGAGCACGCCCTGGCTGCGCAGGTAGTCGGGCAGCGACTGCTGGCTGCGGAAGTTGGACAGCCGGATCGGCAGGTCCTTGATGATCAGCCCGGCGGCCTGGATGCGCGGCGATTCGTCGTCCTGCGCATTGATGCCGTAGTTGCCGATGTGCGGATACGTCAGCGTGACGATCTGCCGGCAGTAGCTCGGATCGGTCAGGATCTCCTGGTAGCCGGTCAGCGCGGTATTGAACACCACTTCGCCGACCGATTGGCCGGCCGCGCCGATCGAATGGCCGCGAAAGATCGTGCCATCGGCGAGGGCAAGTAGTGCGGGGGTTCTAGCGGGAAACACGGGCAACTCCGATCCGGCCTTGCCCGCGCGCGATCGACGCTGCCCGGATTCGATCTCGCCAGATCGCCGGACGCGGGAACGCAAACGGACGGCAGACAGCGAAAGGCCACGCAGGAGGCCTGGAACGGGCGGAGTCGAGGTCGGAAATGTAGGCGCTAAGCGGGCAGAAGCGATTGAATTTTTAGGATTTTAGCACAATCGCCCCTCGCGGCGCCCCGGTGTCCGGGGCCCAGTGCACTACTGTGGTGAGCCAGGGACGCGCTGATCAATTCGCCCGATCCGCTCACGCCATCCATCGGTCCAAGCATCGACAGATGGCTCATCAAGGGCTTCACATGTTTTCCCCGTGACATGTTGAAAATCCCCCTCGGTTTCCATTCGGATAAGTTCAGGCGCACGTTTTGTGGGATCGACGCGGATTCTGGAGATCCGCTCGCTCACACCGTGTTCGCTTAGCGCGAAGGGCGCGAACAAGAACCAAGAAGAAGAACCGAGATGGGCCGGCGTGCGCAAGCACGAAACGCGGCCAGGGGGAAGCCATGAGTACAGTAGGACGAGTGGGCCCGTCGATAGACGCCCTGTACGGCGAAGCGCCGGATCTGTACACGGGGGATGCCAGCGCGAGCCGCTCGCGCCGACAGCTCCCGGCTTCGCGGGGTCGAGCCGGGGGCCAAGCGGAGACGGTTGCAACGATGCCGGCCCAAGTCTGGTACGGCGAAGTCAACGC
>JAKPAM010000154.1 GCA_029779435.1 Pseudomonadota bacterium
AGGTGCAGGCGGCGATCAACGCGGCCGGCTCGTTCCTGCCGAACGACCTGCCGATGCCGCCGGTCTACAGCAAGGTCAACCCGGCCGACAGTCCGATCGTCGCGCTGGCGATCTCGTCACCGTCGATGCCGTTGCCGCAGGTGCAGGACCTGGTCGAGACCCGCCTCGCGCAGAAGCTGTCGCAGGTCAGCGGCGTCGGGCTCGTGACGCTGGCCGGCGGCCAACGGCCGGCGGTGCGCGTGCAGGTCAATCCGAAGCTGCTGGCGGCCCAGGGCCTGAACCTGGACGACGTGCGCACGGCGGTCGGCGCGGCGAACGTCAACTCGGCCAAGGGCAGCTTCGACGGGCCGATGCGCGCGTCGACGCTCGACGCCAACGACCAGTTGCGCTCGGCTGCCGAATACGCGGGGATCGTGCTGGCGTGGCGCAACGGCGCGCCGATCCGGCTGGCCGACGTGGCGACGCTGGTCGATGGTGCCGAGAACGCGCGGCTGGCCGCGTGGGCCGGGCGCGACGGCAAGGTGACGCGGGCGATCGTCCTGAACGTGCAGCGCCAGCCGGGTGCCAACGTCATCGACACCGTCGACCGCATCAAGCAACTGCTGCCGCAATTGCAGGCGACGCTGCCCGCGTCCATCGACGTGCGGCTGCTGACCGATCGCACGACGACGATCCGCGCGTCGGTGCACGACGTGCAGCTCGAGCTGGTGCTGGCCGTCGCGCTGGTCGTGCTGGTGATCTTCCTGTTCCTGCGCAGCGTGCCGGCGACGATCATCCCGGGTGTGGCGGTGCCGCTGTCGCTGATCGGCACGTTCGGCGTCATGTACCTGGCCGGCTTCTCGATCAACAACCTGACGCTGATGGCGCTGACGATCGCCGCCGGTTTCGTCGTCGACGATGCGATCGTGATGATCGAGAACATCGCGCGCCACGTCGAGGAAGGCGAGCCCCCGATGCAGGCGGCGTTGAAGGGCGCTCGGCAGATCGCGTTCACGATCATCTCGCTGACGGTGTCGCTGGTCGCCGTGCTGATCCCGCTGCTGTTCATGGGCGACGTCGTCGGCCGGCTGTTCCGCGAGTTCGCGATCACGCTGACGATCGCGATCCTGATCTCGGCCGTCGTGTCGCTGACGCTCACGCCGATGATGTGCGCGCGGCTGCTGCGCAACGTGCCCGAGCACGAGCAGGGCGCGTTCTACCGCCGCACCGGCGCGATGTTCGACCGGATGACGCACGCGTACGGCCGCGCGCTGACCGTCGTGCTCGACCATCAGCCGCTGACGCTGCTGGTCGCCGTGCTGACGCTGGCCGTGACGGTGCTGCTGTACATGGCGATTCCGAAGGGTTTTTTCCCGGTGCAGGACACCGGTGCGATCCAGGGCATCACCGAGGCGCGCCAGTCGATCTCGTTCGCGGCGATGGCGCGGCACCAGGAGGCGCTCGCCGACCGGCTGCTGACCGATCCGGCCGTCGAGAGCGTCAGCGCGTTCATCGGCGTCGACGGGTCCAACCAGACGATCAACAGCGGGCGGGTGCTGATCAACCTGAAGCCCAAGGCCGAGCGCGGGCTGGATGCGAGCGCGGTGATCCGCCGTTTGCAGCGGACCGTCGCCGACGTGCCGGGGATCACGCTGTACATGCAGCCGGTGCAGGACCTGACGATCGACGACCGTGTCAGCCGCACCCAGTACCAGTTCACGATCCAGGGGGCCGATCCGGCGTTGCTGTCGACGTGGGCGCCGCGGCTGGTCCAGGCGCTGTCGGCGCTGCCGCAGTTCGAGGACGTCGCGTCGGACCTGCAGGACCAGGGGCTGCAGGCCTTCGTCGAGATCGATCGCGCCGCGGCCGGACGGCTGGGCATCACGACCGCGCAGATCGACAACCTGCTGTACAACGCGTTCGGCCAGCGGCTGGTCTCGACGATCTTCACGCAGGCGGCGCTGTACCGCGTGGTGCTCGAGGTGGAGCCGCAGTTCCGTCAATCGCTGGCGGCCTTCGACGATCTGTACCTGGTGTCGTCGATCGGCACGCAGATCCCGCTGACGGCGGTGGCGCGCATCGTCGAGAAGCCGGCGGTGCTGGCGATCAACCACATCGGCCAGTTTCCGGCGGCGACGATCTCGTTCAACCTGGCGCCGGGCGCCTCGCTCGGCGACGCCGTCGACGCGGTGCGGCGCGCCGAGCAGGAGCTGGCGCTGCCGCCCAGCGTCGAAACGCGGTTCCAGGGGGCGGCGCTGGCGTTCCAGGCCTCGCTGTCGAACACGCTGTGGCTGATCCTGGCGGCGATCATCACGATGTACATCGTGCTGGGCGTGCTGTACGAGAGCTTCATCCACCCGGTGACGATCCTGTCGACGCTGCCGTCGGCCGGCGTCGGCGCGCTGCTGGGGCTGATGGCGTGGCGGGCCGACCTGTCGATCATCGCGATCATCGGCATCATCCTGCTGATCGGCATCGTCAAGAAGAACGCGATCATGATGATCGACTTCGCGCTGGATGCCGAGCGGCACCAGGGCATGGCACCGCGCGACGCGATCTACCAGGCATGCCTGCTGCGGCTGCGGCCGATCCTGATGACGACGATGGCGGCGCTGCTGGGCGCGTTGCCGATGGTGATCGGCGGCGGCGTGGGTTCCGAGCTGCGCCAGCCGATGGGCATCGCGATGATCGGTGGCCTGCTGGTCAGCCAGGTCCTGACGCTGTTCACGACGCCGGTCATCTACCTGGCCTTCGACCGACTGTCGCATGGGTGGCGGGCTCGCGCAGGCTCCGGCTCCGGCTCCGCCTCGGACGATGGCACGGGCGTCGGCACGGATGGCAGCGCGGGCTTCGGCTCCCATCCGCCGCGTCCGCCGGACGCCGATCCGCCGGGGATCGCGCCTCCGCCGGCCGGTGAGCCGCGATGAATCCGTCGGCCGCGTTCATCGCCCGGCCGGTGGCTACGACGCTGCTGACGCTGGGCATCGTGCTGGCCGGCTGGCTCGCGTTCCGCCTGTTGCCGGTCGCGCCGCTGCCGCAGGTCGACTTCCCGACGATCTCGGTGTCCGCGTCGCTGCCCGGGGCCAGCCCCGAGACGATGGCGGCCGCGGTCGCGACGCCGCTGGAGCGCGCGCTGGGCGCGATCGCCGGCGTGACGGAAATCACGTCGCGCAGCTCGCTGGGGTCGGCTCGGATCACGCTGCAGTTCGACCTGTCCAAGGACATCGACAGCGCGGCCCGCGAGGTGCAGGCGGCCTTGAACGCCGCGCGCAGCACGCTGCCCACCGCGCTGCCGAGCAATCCGACGTACCGCAAGGTCAATCCGGCCGACGCGCCGATCATGATCCTGGCGATGACATCGGCGACGATGACGCAGGGCCAGATGTACGACGTCGCGTCCACGCTGCTCGCGCAGCGGCTCGCGCAGGTCAAGGGCATCGGCCAGGTCACGATCGGCGGCAGTTCGCTGCCCGCCGTGCGGGTCGAACTCAACCCGCAGGCGCTGGCGCGCACGGGCATCAGCAGCGAGGACGTGCGGGCGGCGATCGTCGGCGCCAACGTCAACCGCCCCAAGGGCGTGATCGAGAACGGCCAGGACGCGTGGCAGGTCGAGGCCAACGACCAGATCAAGCAGGCGGCCGAGTACGCGCCGCTGATCGTCGGTCGCAATGGCGACGCGATGGTGCGGCTGGCCGATGTCGCGAACGTCATCGATTCGGTTCAGGACGTGCGCAACGCCGGGTCGGCCAACGGCCAGCCTTCGGTATCGCTGATCCTGAATCGGCAGCCCGGCGCGAACATCATAGACACGATCGACCGCGTCCGCGATTTGCTGCCGACACTGCGCGGCCAGATTCCGGCGGCGATCAACCTGGACGTGGTGCTCGACCGGTCGCCGACGATCCGCGCGTCGCTGCGCGAGGTCGGCAACGCGATCATCGTGGCCATCGTGCTGGTGATCCTCGTGGTGTTCGTGTTCCTGCGCGACTGGCGCGCGACGCTGATCCCGACGGTGGCGGTGCCGACATCGCTGATCGCGTCGTTCGCGGTGATGTACCTGTTCGACTACAGCCTGGACAACCTGTCGCTGATGGCGCTGACCATCGCCACGGGCTTCGTCGTCGACGATGCGGTGGTGGTGCTCGAGAACACCAGCCGCCACATCGAGAACGGCTTGAGCCCGCGGCAGGCGGCGCTCGCGGGCGCGCGCGAGGTCGGCTTCACCGTGCTGTCGATGAGCGTGTCGCTGATCGCCGTGTTCCTGCCGATCCTGATGATGGGCGGTATCGTCGGGCGCTTGTTCCGCGAGTTCGCGGTGACGCTGTCGGCGGCGATCCTTGTTTCACTGGTCGTGTCGCTGACGACGACGCCGATGATGTGCGCGCGCTTGCTGCGACCTCGTGCTCGTGAGGGGGGGGCGACACCTTCGACCGTCGGGAGGGTCTCTGCCGGCAAGGGCGTGGCGGCCGCGTTGTCGCGGACCAGCTTGCGGGTGCTGACCGCGATGCAGAACGGCTATGCGCGCAGCCTACGCCAGGCGCTGCGGTTCGCGCCGCTGACGCTGCTGGTGCTGGTCGCCACGATCGCGCTGAACGTGCACCTGTACCGGGTGATTCCGAAGGGCTTCTTTCCGCAGCAGGACACGGGCCGCGTCATCGGTTTCATGATGGCCGACCAGAGCATCTCGTTCCAGGCGATGCGCGACAAGGTGGCGCGGATGGTCGAGATCGTCCGGCAGGATCCGGCGGTCGATACGGTGACCGCCTATACCGGCAGCGGCTTCCGCGCGGGCGGGCAGATGTTCGTTTCGCTCAAGCCGTTGTCCGAGCGCAAGGCGTCGGCCGACCAGATCGTCGCCCGGCTGCGGCCGCGGTTGTCGCACGAACCCGGCATCAACCTGTACCTGAACCCGGTGCAGGACATCCGCGTCGGCGGCCGCGAGTCCAACGCGTCGTACCAGTACACGCTGCAGGCCGACGACCTGTCGCTGCTGCGCGAATGGGGGCCGCGCATCAATCGCGCGCTGTCGGCGCTGCCGCAACTGGCCGACGTCAATACCGACCAGCAGGACAAGAGCCTGCAGACCACCGTGGTATTCGATCGCGACGCGATGGCGCGGCTCGGGCTGTCGATGCAGACCGTCACGGCCAGCCTGAACAACCTGTTCGGCCAGCGGCAGGTATCGACGATCTTCAATCCGTTGAACCAGTATCGCGTGGTGCTCGAGGCGGCGCCGCGGTACTGGCAGAGCGCGGAGACCCTGAACAGCATGGTGCTGATCGCGCCGGGCGGCCTGCAGGTGCCGCTGTCGTCGATCGCGCGGGTCGAGGACACGACGGCGCCGCTGGTCGTCAACCACGAGGGCCAGTTCGCGGCGTCGACGATCTCGTTCAATCTGCCGCCCGGCGTCACGCTGTCGGAGGCGACCGCGGCGATCGACGACGCGATGGCGCGGCTGGGCGTGCCGACCGCCGTCTACGGCCGCTTCGCGGGCACCGCGAAGGCGTTCCAGTCGGCGATGAGTTCGCAACTGCTGCTGATCCTGGTGGCGCTGGTGGTCGTCTACATCGTCCTCGGCATCCTGTACGAAAGCACGATCCATCCGCTGACGATCCTGTCGACGCTGCCGTCGGCCGGCGTGGGGGCGCTGATCGCGCTGATGGCGTTCAATACCGAGTTCTCGATCATCGCGCTGATCGGCGTGATCCTGCTGATCGGCATCGTCAAGAAGAACGCGATCATGATGATCGACTTCGCGCTCAGCGCCGAGCGTGAGCGGGGGCTGGCGCCACGCGACGCGATCTTCGAGGCCTGTCTGCTGCGCTTCCGTCCGATCATGATGACGACCGTCGCCGCGCTGTTCGGCGCGCTGCCGCTGGCGCTCGGGGCGGGCGACGGCGCCGAGCTGCGCCGGCCGCTCGGCATCGCGATCGTCGGCGGCCTGATCCTGAGCCAGGTGCTGACGCTGTATACGACGCCGGTCGTCTACCTGTACCTGGACCGCCTGCGCTGGTGGGCGCTGCGCAAGCGCGGCCGCGCGCCGCATGGGGCGCTGCCGCCCGGTGATTCGCCCGCGGGCACGCCGGAGGCTTCGCGTTGACGACCCGAGCCCGCCGCCGACGATGCGCCTACGACCTGCTGATGATGCCTCGATGACCGACGCCACGATGCCCGACGCACCATCCCGTGAACCCGCGCGTCCGCCGACCGCGAGCGATCCGCGGCGCGGCCTGCCGCGATCGACCGCGCGCTGGGCGCTGCTCGCCTGCGCCGCCGGCCTGGCCGCCTGCGCGATGGTCGGCCCCGACTACCACCGTCCGGCCGTCGACGTGCCCGACGCGTTCAAGGAGGCGCCGGCCGGGGCGGTGGCGCCGCAGGCCGCCGCGCCCGCCGGCTGGAAGACCGCCGCGCCGGCCGACGAGCGCGACCCCGGCAGGTGGTGGTCGGTCTACGGCGATCCGCTGCTCGACGAACTGGTCGAATCGGTCAGCGTCTCGAACCAGACGGTGGCGTCGGCCGAGGCCGCCTATCGGCTGGCGATCGGCGCGCTCGGAGTGGCGCGCGCCGCGCAGTTGCCGACGCTGGGCGGCACCGCCACGCACACGCGCGGCCGCAACGCCGCCGTCCAGGCGACCAATTCGGTCAGCACGTCGGCGCCGATCACCGAGACCAACCGGCTGACGTTCAGCGCGTCGTGGGAAGCCGACCTGTGGGGCCGCGTGCGGCGCAACGTCGAGTCGAACGAGGCGAGCGTCGCCGCCAGCGAGGCCGATCTGCGCGCCGCCGTGCTCAGCGCGCAGGCCACGCTCGTGCAGACTTACCTGCAACTGCGGATCTCGGACGCGCAGCGCAAGCTGCTCGAGGAGACGGTCGCCGCCTACCAGCGCTCGCTCGAGATCACGTCGAACCGCTACGACGCCGGCGTCGCCGCGCGCACCGATGTCACGCAGGCGCGCACGCAACTGCTCAATGCGCGTGCCCAGGTGCTGGACCTGGCCGTCAGCCGCGGCCAGCTCGAGCACGCGATCGCCGCGCTGACCGGGCGTCCGCCATCGGGGCTGTCGATCGCGCCGACCGACGAGGTGCCGGCGCTGCCGGCCGTTCCCGCTATCGTCCCGTCGGCGCTGCTCGAGCGGCGGCCCGACATCGGCGGCGCCGAGCGCCGGGTCGCCGCGGCCAACGCGCAGATCGGCGTCGCGCAGGCGGCGTTCTATCCGACGCTGAGCCTGAGCGCGGCCGGCGGCACCGCGTCGAACGCCTGGTCGAACCTGCTGTCGCTGCCGTATCGCTTCTGGTCGCTCGGACCGTCGTTGGCGCTGACGCTGTTCGATGCCGGCAACCGCAGCTCGGTCAGGGCGCAGGCGATCGCCCGCTATGACCAATCGGTCGCCACTTACCGCCAGACCGTGCTGACGGCGTTCCAGGAGGTCGAGGACAATCTGCTGGCGCTGCACGGACTGGCGCGCGAGGAAGCCCTGCAGCGCGAGGTCGTCGACAGCGCTGCCCAGACGCTGGAGCTGACCAACAACCAGTACCTGGCCGGCACGGTCAGCTACCTGAACGTCGTCACCGCGCAGACGGCATCGTACTCGGCGCGCGCGACGGCGCTGACGCTGGCTAGTCGGCGGCTGGTGGCTAGCGCGGTGCTGATGAAGGCGATGGGTGGGGCGTGGGACTAAGCTTGCGGCGATAAGGACGTGGCACTAATGGTGTGGAGCAACGCCGGGATGCCGATCGCCTATCAATGCTCGGCTGCCATCCTCAGTGCTGCTTCGGCGAGATAGCCCGACCGGGTCTTGCCGGCGCCAGCCGCCGCCCGATCGATGGCGTACAGGACTCGCCGCGGCAGCGAAATGTTGACGCGCTCCATCGTCGCATCGAGGACTTCAGGGGCAATGTCGACGACCGCGAGCAGCCAGCCCGACCGGTCCGGGTCCGCACGGACGGTCGCCGCCAACGCGTTGCTCTGACCGACGGGGATTGGCTGACCGTGATCGAGCAACCATTCAATCTGCATCTCGATGGCTTCCTTGGCGTTGTCCAGGGCCTCATCAAGGGTATCTCCGGCCGAAAAGCAATCGGGCAGCGCCGGCACCGCAACGCCCCATGCCGTGTCGTCCGTTCCAGGTTCGATGGTGACTAGAAACTTCACTTTTCCCCCTTGAAGCCGCACATCACTTGATGCCGGCCTGCTTCAATATGCTGTTGACCAGATCGAAGTATCGGCCGGCGCAGACGATTTCGGGGAAGGATGTAGATAGGTGCACGATCGCTATATACAAATTCACTCTCGCGGACCCGAACGTCACGCAATTGGCGCAACTCGGTTATGTGCTTGTTCAAGCCACCGATCAAGGGTACACGTTCTACACGGGCGTCCGTGCGGATGTGTCAGGTGAGCAATTGCAAGCCATAAAAGCGAATATCGCCAATCTATCGCGAGTATGGCTGGTGGATTGGGTGGATTTCAGGTCGAATCCGGGCAAGTACCTGCATGCCTATGTCTTGCGAAACGATTACCCCCAGGACGATCTCGCCGATGGCGTTGCGGCCATGCTGCAAAGATTGCCAGGGATGCCGTTCGGCGTAACCTGGAATGGTGGTATCGCGATAACCTCCGGCGACTATGCGCATTCGCGCCGGACATTGGCCGCTTATGCTGCCAATCCCGATTCGTTTCATCCTCCCGAGAGGGCCGCCGATCCGGTTCATCCGTTGAATCATTTCGGGGCGCTGCTGAGGAGCCAGACGCCAACGCAAAGATGACTCCGGCATCGCGGCCGACGGTATTTCCGACGCGCGGATTCTGGGGCTACCGTTGGGTGTCGTGACGCTTGACCTTCATCGCCGCCGTCAGCGCGATGGCTCCGAAGGCCAGCGGCCGACCCCAGCCGCGTAAGCCGTGCTCTGTCCATCGTGTGATGCGAGGCTCCTAAAACACGATGCTCGGCCGGAAGGTCCCCCCGGGGTGCTATCAAATAGCGGCTATACGAATGCCAATCAGCGGCTCATTGACTACAAATCTGCCGTATAGGATAGTATCAATCAGCCGAGATTCGGAGAAGGTATGTTCGAGCGGTTCGTGGAGCGGCGGGCCGAGGAAGCCCTTGTGGACACCCCGGTGGTTCTGATCGTGGGACCGCGCCGGGCCGGCAAGACCACGCTCGTCCGAAAGATGGGGGACGCCGGGCGGGCCTACATCACGCTCGACGATCAGACGGTTCTCGAAGCCGCGCAATCCGATCCTGCCGGCTTCATCCGGGGCCTGGACAAGGCCATCATCGACGAGATCCAGCGCGCGCCCGATCTGCTGCTGGCCATCAAGAAGACGGTCGACGAGGATTATCGTCCAGGCCGGTTTCTGCTCACTGGCTCCGCGAACGTGCTGACCTTGCCGCGGGTCGCCGACAGCCTCGCCGGGCGTATGGAAACCATCCGGCTACTGCCGCTGGCGATCGCCGAGATCGAAGGACGGGCGCCGGCCTTTCTGGAGCGCCTCTTCGAAGGGAAGCTACAGGGTCAAAAGGATGCGATCGTTGGTGACGATCTGGTCGAACTCGTCCTGCGTGGCGGCTTCGCCGAGGCGATCCGCCGTGACAGCGAACGGCGACGACAGGACTGGGCGCGTTCCTATCTCACCTCGATCCTGACCCGTGATCTGCGCGACATCGCCGAGGTCGAGAAGCTGACCGAACTCCCGAAGTTCGTGCGTCTGCTGGCGGAACACTCCGGACAGTTGGTCAACTATTCGCAGTTCGCCGCCGGCATCAATGTCAATCACAGAACCGGCCAGCGCTATGTCGGCCTGCTCGAACAGGTGTTCCTGATCGCCACCGTGCAACCCTGGTTCACCAATGCGCTGAAGCGCATCGTCAAGACGCCCAAGCTGCACTTCCTCGATTCCGGGTTGTTGGCGACTACGCGCGGGCTCACCTTCGATCGGGTCAAGGCCGACCGCGGGGCTTTCGGCTCATTGCTGGAAACCTTCGTATTCTCGGAGGTGCTGAAGCTGATGACGGCCTCGGATCTGCGTGTGACGCCGCATCATTTTCGCGATCGGGATGGGCGTGAAGTGGACATCGTGCTGGAGCGTGATGACGGCATGATCGCTGGCATCGAGGTGAAGGCGAGCGCCACGGTCAAGGTTGGCGATTTTTCCGGCTTGCGCGCTCTTGCCGACGCCTGCGGGGATCGCTTCGCATTCGGCACCGTTCTCTACGACAACACGGACGTCGTGCCGTTTGGTGATCGATTGGCAGCGGTGCCCTTGTCGTCTTTGTGGAGCTGACCGCGGTGCCTCAGCCTACGAGATCGAAATTCGCCGGCACGTTTTCGAGCGTCCCTTTGGTCGGGACATGCTGCGGTTCGCTCAACTTCGGGAACAGCGCATGATCCATCGACTGGCTCTCGGTCAGCCCAACCAGGAAGATTCTATCGACGTGCTGTCGCGTGGCGGGGAAGCGACCCGTGCGCGACCGTGAGCCCGGCTTCGAACATCGCGATCGGCCAGAGCGCCTGCGATGGGCCTGAATGATCGATTCCCAAGCTCGACGGTTTTGTCGTTCAATTCAGGGGCTTGGATGGGAATCGATATGGGATACACAGTGTCGCCAGTGGACAGAGCTCCAGCTTCGGTGGGCGCAAACGATGACAAGGTGCCCGGCTCGGGAACAGAGGAGCCAGTGCGGACCTATCAGGCGTTCATCAGCTATTCTCGCCTCGACATCGCTTTTGCCGAGGCGTTGGAGAAGGCCCTCGAACGATTTCGAAAGCCCGCCGGCGTTTCAGGGCCGATCAGACTCGATGCATTTCGCGACACCAACGACTTCGGCTCAGGAGACTACCAAACGGTTTTGCTTGCGAACCTCGCGCGGTCGACAGCGCTCATCGTGGTTTGTTCGCCCAACGCCCGGGCAAGTGTGTTCGTCAACGACGAAATCAGACATTTCATCCGGATCCACGGTTCGAGGGCGGTCGTGATTCCCATCTTGCTGGCCGGGATCCCGAACAATGAAGCGTCGGTCGATCGGGCCGACGACATGGCTTTTCCGCAAGCGCTGTGTGATGCGATGACGATGCCTCTGGCGATCGACTATCGCAACTTCTCTGTGGGCGAGAAGGTCAACAAGGGCAGGTTCGAAACCCCCTGGTACATGCTGCTGGCGGATCTCTACGGCGTGGCGCGCAGCGTCATCGAGCAGCGCGACAGGAAGCGCCAGGTCCTGAATCGGAATCGCTGGATCGCCGGTCTCTCGGCGATGGTCGTGGCCTTCGCCGTGGTGGCCGGTTGGGCCGTCAATCGGCAGATCCTGGCCAACAGGCAGACCGACATCGCCAAGGCTCGGGAGAGAATCGCTCAAGGAGCACGGCTGGTGGCGGAGAGCCGCAGCGCCAACAATCTGGAACGCCTGCAATACGCGATCGAAGCAGAGGTCCGGGATCCTGCCAACAGCACACGTGCGAACCTGATCGCCCAGGTCGAACACTATTGGTACGTCGAGCGCGCCTGGTGGGAGCCCCTTGGGATCTGGCATCCGTTGGCAACGTCATCAAACGGCTCGTGGATGGTCACCGCCGACGGCGACGGCAAGGTCGGCATCCGCTCGCTGCCCCGTGGCGACCCGATCCGCCAGTTGCCTGAAGCTACGGAGGCCGTCGTGTCATTGGCCTTGAGCGCGAATGACATGTCGTTGGTGGCTGGCGGAGCCGACGGCTCAGTGTTCGTCTGGAATCCATTGGACTGGCACTTCGTCGAATCGAAGCGCATCGTCACCGACGGCTCGATTACTTCGATTTCCACGAATAGTGATGGCGGCCTGATCGTGGCTGACGCGGGTAGCGGACCGACGTTGTGGCGGCGATCCGGTAACGGGCACCTAGCGACCTACGGGAACGATGCTGACGTTGGAATGTCGACCGTTTCGAGGGATGGGCGATGGGTGGCGACGGCTGGTGACGGGCCGGAGATCACGCTGCGTGATCTTGGCACTCGAGCGGGGACAACTAGGACGCTGGGAGGGTCGGACGGATGGATTACAGCTTTGCGATTCGCTCCAGATGGGCGTTATCTGGCGAGCGCGACCGACTCCGGCGACATCCGCCTGTGGCCTACCGACGCGAAGTCCACGAAATCCTCGATTAGCCTGATCGGCACATACGACCTGGTCAGGGCGCTAGCCTTCGACCAGCATGGGCGCATGTTGGCCTCGGGCGGAAGGGACGGTGCGATCCGGCTATGGGATCTTCAGACCGCCAAGGAGCTAGATTTCGGCCTGAAGGGCCAAAATGTCCACGATATTTCAATCCTGCCAGATGGCAATCGATTAGTTGCTACCGGCGCGGACGGCGACGTCATCGTCTGGAACCTGTCGATCGAGCACCCGTTGGGCGAGGTTTGGTACAGCCACTCCAATGAGGCTCAAATCTACGGGTTGGCGATCAGCGCCGATGGACGCTGGCTGGCATCCGGCGACGAGTCGGGTCTGGTTCGCATCAAGGCGGGACGAGCCGGCCTCGCCGAAAGGCAGCCATGGAAAGCGCTGCCGAAGGCGGTGCGCTCTGTCGCGTTCAGCTCCGATGCCCGCTTCCTCGCGGCTGCGGGCGATGGCGGGCATGTTCGAGTCTTCGATATGGTCGAGAACAGGGTATTGCAAGTCGCTGAAACCGGGCGTTCGGCCGACGTACTGAAGGTGGCGTTCTGTCCTTCCACGAACTACCTAGCCGTTGCTGGCGATGATGGGATTTTGAAGGTTTGGGACGTCGATCGCTGGCAGAAGCCCCTTGCCGAGATCGAGATTGGTTCGCCGCTGCTGAGCGCCGAGTTCGACAAAACGGGAACTCGTTTGGTGGTATCCAGACGCGACGGCAGAGTATCTCTGCTCGCATTCGATCCGACGGCTTTGACCGATCCATTGCAATTGCTTGCGACCTCTATAGAGGCGCATGCGGATGCGGCGGGAAGCGTCAAGTTCTCTGTGGACTCGCAGATGATCGTGTCGGCCGGCTATACGCAGGACAGTTCCTTGCGGTTCTGGGATGTGCCGGGGGTGCAGCCAATCGGCGGTCCGCTACTGGTCAAACGCGGAGGCGTGAGCAGGATCGCCATCAGCCCGAGCGGGAAGCGTGTCGCCATGATCGAGGGACTGCAGATCGTCATCCTGGAACTGGGTACCCGGGAGATTGTGGCGCGTCTCAAGGTGCCAAGTTCCGGATTCGGCGGCGACATCGCCTTTCTCGGTGATGATGACCATCTGGTGGCCGCTACTGGAGGAGACGTGCTCAAATTCGACATCTCTCGCGATAACGTGTTGCGAGTTGCATGCACGAAGGCAGGCGGAGCGTTTTCCCCGCAGAAGCTGCGGGCTCTGTTCGGAGATGACGGGGTGTCAAGCGATCGATGTGTCGGCATGCCCTGATGCGAATAGCTGAAGATGCTCTTGAGCCGGCCCTGGAAGGAGTCGATCAGGCCTTCGACCCGGTCGAAGCAGCGCCGACCGACGAACAGATCCAGGCTGTTCTGCAGACCCTGATCACGCGGCTGATGAAGCTGTTCACGCGCCAAAGGGGTGCTGGTACAGGACCTGGGCGAGACCTGGTCGGCCGATCTCTACGCTGAGATGGCGAGGAGGCGCGACGGGATGTTCATCCACACCTGCGGCACTTGCGGTATCTAGGTCTACCACCAGCAGCGCAGCAACCCGGCGATGCTCAGCGTGAACGCATGCTGCATCGGCGGTCTGGACGTGGCCGCGCTGCCCATCCGCCAGGTCGATGGAAGGCGCCGCAGCGTGGTGGATTCCGACGCGCACGGTGGGCGGTAGGCAGAAGGCGGCGGGCGCAGCGGTCGCCCAAGGCTGTTCCGCCGCCAGTGTTCGCCCGGCGGTACGGTGTGTCACTGTCTGCGCCGGTTGCGTATCGGATCGGGATGACGCGCCCCAGCCTCGCGACAGCCGCTTACCCGCGCGTGTCACCCCGGCCCGTGCGGCGGCGTACCCATCGTTCCAGCAGCGCGAAGCCCCCTTCCACCAACAGCGCCAGCGCCGCGGCCGGCAGAGCGCCGGCCAGCAGCATCTGGTGGTCGTTCAGCGCCAGCCCGATCGCGATCCGCTCGCCGAAGCCGCCGGCGCCCACGAACGCGGCGATGGTCGCGGTGCCCACGCCGATCACCGCCGCGGTGCGGATTCCCGCCAGGATCACCGGCAAGGCCAGCGGCAGCTCCACGCAGCGGATGCGGTCGGCGGTGCGCAGGCCCAGCGCCGTCGCCGCGTCGCGGATACCGGGTGAGATGCCGTCGATGCCCACGCAGGTGTTGCGCAGGATGGGCAGCAGTGCGTAGACGAACAGCGCCACCAGCGCGGGCAGCGTGCCGATCGCGCCCAGCGCGGGGATCAGCGCGGCCAGCAGCGCCAGCGAGGGCACGGTCTGCAACGCGCCCGCGACGCCCAGCGCCAGTGCACCGAAGCGCCGGCGATACGCGGCCAGGACGCCGGCCGGCACGCCGACCAGCGTTGCGGCCAGCACCGATGCGCCCACCAGCAGCAGGTGCTGGCGGCACAGCCGCCAGAAGTCGTCGCCCGCCAGCCGCTGCCACAGGCCTGGACGAGCGACCTCGGCCCCGACCAAGCTGGCACTCGTGTTCGTGTTCGTGTTCGTGTTCGTGCCCATGCTCGTGCCCGCGCCATCCCGCCCGCCGACGCCCGGCCGCGCGGCGGTATCGCCTCCTGCGCTCCGCAGAAAGCCTTCGGCTACCTGCGCGAAGCTGCGGCCCTGCAGTTCGACCTCGCCGTTGAGTGCGATCATCCGCAGCGCGTCGATGCGGCCTTCGAGCGCGCGCAGGGCTTCCCAGGCCCGCGGAAAGCGCTCTTCGACGTCGATCCGGTGCAGCACCAGTGCGTCGTAGCGCGGGAAGTAGCGCAGCTCGTCCGTCAGCACCACCAGCCCGTAGCGCGCGATCTTGGCGTCGGTGGAGTAGACGTCGAGCACGTCGATGCTGCGCGCCTCCAGCGCCTCGTAGGCCAGGCCGTGATCCAGCCCGGTGGCGCGCTGCGGCAGCGCGTAGCGCGCCTTCAGTCCGGGCCAGCCGTCGGCGCGGCCCAGGAACTCGTGCGACAGCCCGAAGCGCAACCCGGGGTGCGCGGCCAGCGCGGCGATCGAGCGCCCGTCGAGCGCGGCCGCGGTGTCGGCGCGCACGGCCAACGCGTAGGTGTTCTCGAAGCCGAACGGGATCGAGGCCTGCAGCCCCATCGGTGCCAGCGCGCGATTGACCGATTCGAGCGAGCCGCCGGGATGCTCGCGCTTGAGGATCTCGAGCTCGATCGTTCCGAGGTACTCGGGGTACAGGTCGATGCTGCCCTGGCGCAGCGCTTCGAACAGGATCGCGGTGTTACCCATGCCTTGCAGGTGCCGGACCTCGGTGTGCGCGGCGGCGCTGCGGGCCAGGATTTCGGCCAGCACATACGACTCGGTGAAGCGCTTGGAGCCCACGCGCAGCGGCTGCGCAGCCGCGCCGGCGGCGAGGGTCAGCGCGCAGGCCAGCGCGCTGGCCTGCGCCAGCATGGGCGCGAATCGGCGTAGCATCGTCAGGAAGCACCCGTCAGGTGCGTCAACGGTAACACGCCCGCAGGCATGGGCGGTTGCGGAGGCAAGGGGATGGAGCAAGCAGGGCTGCGCGCGGAATCCGTGGACGCCATGGCGCTGCCGGAGCAGCTGGTGCGCTGCCGGCAGGCCACGCTGGACCTGGTGGAAGGGCTCACCGAAGCCGATGCCACCGTGCAGTCGATGGACGACGCCAGCCCGGCCAAGTGGCACCTGGCGCACACCACCTGGTTCTTCGAGGAGTTCGTGCTCGGCGCCTACCTGCCGACGCACCAGCCGGTCGATCCGCGCTACCGCTTCCTGTTCAACTCGTACTACGAGGCCGTGGGGCCCCGGCAGCCGCGTCCGCTGCGCGGCATGCTCACGCGCCCGTCGCTGGCCGAGATCGTCGACTACCGGTGCCGCGTCGACGACGGACTCGAACGGCTGCTGTGCGGCGGCGCGTTGCCGGAGGCCGCTCTCGCGCTGATCGAGCTCGGCATCCAGCACGAGCAGCAGCACCAGGAGCTGATCCTCACCGACCTGCTGCACCTGTTCTCGATGAACCCGCTGCGGCCCGCGTACCGCGTCGCGGCAACGGCAGCGGCCGACGGCGGGACCGTCGCGGTCGCCGCGAGCCACGCCGCCTGGATCGGCTTCGACGGCGGCTGCTTCCGGGTCGGGCACACGGGCTCCGGCTTTTCGTTCGACTGCGAGCGGCCGGCCCACCAGGTGATGCTGGTGCCCTATGCGCTGGCCTCGCGGCCGGTGACGAATCGTGAATGGCTCGACTTCATCGCTGACGGCGGCTACCGCACGCCCTCGCTGTGGCTGTCCGACGGCTGGGCCCGCGTGCGGGCCGAGGACTGGCAGGCGCCGCTGTACTGGGAGCAGCGCGACCGCCACTGGTTGCAGATGACGCTGGCGGGCGAGCGTCCGCTCGATCTGGACGCGCCGGTCGCGCACCTGTCGTACTTCGAGGCCGACGCCTATGCGCGCTGGGCCGGCGCCCGCCTGCCCACCGAGTTCGAATGGGAGGCCGCCGCACGCGCCCAGCCGGTCGCCGGCAACTTCGCGTCCTCGGGCCTGTTCCGGACGCGGCCCGCCTCGCGCGACGGCCAGGCGCCGCTGCGCCAGCTCTACGGCGACGTCTGGGAGTGGACGTCGAGCGCCTATGCGGCCTACCCCGGCTTTCGCACCGCGGCGGGTGCGGTCGGCGAGTACAACGGCAAGTTCATGTGCGGCCAGTACGTGCTGCGCGGCGGCTCCTGCGCCACGCCCGACGGCCATCTGCGCGCCACCTACCGCAACTTCTTCTATCCGCACCAGCGTTGGCAGTTCTCCGGGCTGCGACTGGCGCGCGACCGCGGCTGAACCGGGCCGATGCGAGGCGTGCACGACGATCGCCGCGAGTTGCTCGAGGGCCTGTGCGCGCCGAGCCCGTTCATCGGTTCGAAGTTCTTCTACGACGAGCTCGGCTCGCGCCTGTTCACGGCGATCACCGGGCTGGACGAGTACTACCTGACGCGCACCGAGGCCGCGATCCTGCATACCCACGCCGCCGAGATCGGCGCGGCCGTCGGCCCCGGGCGCTGCACGCTGATCGACCTGGGCGCCGGCGATTGCGAGAAGGCCGCCGGGCTGTTCCGCACGCTGCGACCCGCACAGTACGCCGCGGTCGACATCTCGGCGGACTACCTGCGGCAGTCGCTGCAGCGGCTGCGGGCGCGCTTCCCCGAGTTGCCGATGGTCGGCGTCGAGGCCGATTTCTCGGGTGCGCTGGTGCTGCCCGCGGAGGTCTCGCGCCGCGCGCGCCTGTTCTTCTATCCGGGTTCCTCGATCGGCAATTTTCGTCCCGACCAGGCCTGCGGCTTCCTGGCGGGCCTGCGCGCGCAGCTCGACAGCGACGGCGGGCTGCTGATCGGGGTCGACCTGGTCAAGGACCCCCGGATGCTCGAGGCCGCCTACGACGACGCGCTGGGCGTGACCGCAGCCTTCAACCTGAACGTGCTGCGCAATGCCAACCGGATCGCCGGCACCGACTTCGCGCTCGCCGACTGGCGGCACGTGGCTCGCTACGATGCCGGCCGCCATCGCATCGAGATGCACCTGGAGGCGCGCCGCGAGGTGCGGCTGCGCTGGCCCGAAGGCTCGCGCAGCTTCGCGGCCGGCACCCGGATCCACACCGAGAACTCGTACAAGTACCGGCCCGAGGATTTCCAGCGGCTGCTGGGCGAGGCGGGCTTCGACGTCCAGCGCTGCTGGACCGATCCCGACCGCTGGTTCGCCGTCATGCTCGCGCGGCTGGCCCGCAACGCGCAGTGACGCTTCACGAGGAAGGTGCGTACCTATGAATCAGGCCGGGCTCAGGCCCGCCTGCGTGACCAGCTCGCCGAACGTCCGCAGGTCGCTGGCGATGATTCGGTTCAGTTCATCCGGGGTCGACGGGAACGGTGTCATTCCGATCGTCGCGAACTTCTCCGCGAGTTCCTTCGACAGCAGTGCCTGGGTAATCGCCTTGCGCAGGATGTCGATCGTCTGTGGCGGGGTCGCGGGCGCGACCGACAGCCCGTTCCAGTAGAGGAACGGCGCCAGTTCGATCCCGAGTTCCTTCAGCGTGGGCAGGTTCGGAAAATGCGGGCTGCGCTGATCGCCGATCACGGCCAATGGGCGGACTCGGTCCGCGTACTGATTGACCAGCGGCACGACGGCCAGGAATACGTCGATCTCTCCGCTGGCCAGCGCGATCATGGCATCGGGCCCGCCCTTGTACGGAATCACGATGCCCTCGAATCCGTGGCGCCGGGACATCTCGACCATTTTCAGGTGCTCCAGCGAACCCGGTCCGCCGGCGGCCCCGTAGCTGAGCCGCCGCGGGTTGGCGCGTGCCCAGGCGATCATCGCGGCGACCGAATCGAACGGCGCGGTCGGAGAGATCGTCAGAATGGTGTCGACCTTGCTCCAGGTCGTGACCGAGGTGAGCTGGGCAACCATGTCGTAGCGCTTCTGCACGAGCTGCGACGAAACGAAGCTGGCGTTCGTCGCCAGCAGCGAGTGACCGTCCGCGGGTCCCTGGGCCAGGCTGTTTATCGATACGGTGAACACGCCGCCCGGCTTGTTCTCGACGACGATGGACGGGTGGAGTAGGCCATGGAGCACCTCCGTCAGCGCCCGGATGCCGACGTCGACCGACCCACCGGGCGGGTACGGGACGATGAAGCGCAGTGGTTTCGTCGGAAAGGCGGATTGCGCCCGCGCGGGGCCGAGGCCGGCGAGTGGCGCCAGGGCCGCCGCCTGGATCAGGCGACGCCTGGATCGGGATGTCTGCATCGTGCTCCTCCTTCTTTCGACTGCACTCTAGGCATCCGGATCCCGGGCGTGAACTATCCGATTTTCATGAACTGATAACCGTGTGCCGATTCAGGCAGCATGCCGGTAGGCTCTTGCCAGTCAGGACCGCGGCGGGTTCTTTGCTGGCAGCAGGCGCCGCCGAGGACTCGCGGTACGTGCCGCGCGGCGCAGCGCGTCGAGGAACTCCGACACGATCGGGGGGCGCTCGACGGCACGACGGCGGGTCAGCGCGCACAGCGGCGGCAGCGGCATCGTCTCCACGATCTCGAGCCGCCGCAGGCCGCTCATCGCACCGAACCGGGCCCGCTCGTCCCGAGCGATGCCGATCAGCGTCGCATCCCGTCGCAGCATGTCGATCATCGTGACCGGCGAGAGCGTCTCCACGACCGGATCGGGAGGCGCATGGCCGATGCGCAAGAACGCCGCGACGAACTGCTGGCGCACCAGGGTATCCCGGGGTGGGGTGATCCACCGAAGGCCGGCGAGGTCGTGCCAGGCGATGCGCCGGGTCGCCGCGAGCAGATGGCTCTCGTCGACCAATGCGCACAGCCGGTCGGCGAAGATCGCTTCGACGTCCAGCAGGTCGGTCGACGGGGAGACGAGCGCGTCGTTGCCGATCGCGCCAAACACGCAGTCGAGCTCGCCGTCCTGGAGCTGAGCGATCAGTTCCCGCATCGGGCCCTCGCGGATCCTGACCCGGGCGCTGGGCTGCCGTCGGCACAGGTCGACGACGGCGGCGGGCACGATGCTCGTCACCGACAATGTTCCGAGTCTCAATGTCGCCGATGCGCATCCCTGGATCGCATCGACCTCGTCGGCGACGCGATCGATCTCGCCGAGCATGAATCGCGCGTGCTGCGCGACCGCCTGTCCCAGCGCATTCGGCACGACGCCACGCCGGCCGCGGTCGAACAACTGGCCGCCGAAGGCCTGTTCGACCTCGTGCAGCATCTTGCTGATCGCCGGCTGCGTCACGCTCAGCGCGGCTGCCGCGGCGCGCAGGGATCCGTCCCGGTCGAGCAGCACGACGAGCTGCAGATGCCGCAGCCGCAGCCGCCTCAACAGAAAATCGGGAGAGACCGGCATCCGGTTGCACCAGCGCTTGTTGGCATGTCCTGACGAGAGGTTATCGATCCGATCCTATTCTGACATCAGCCTTTGACCGCCCGGACGTCCTCTCAGCTAGGCCGTTCAATCCGGCCGTGCCTTAACCGGCGGCCCCTCGCCCAGCGCGGTATCGAGAGCGTCGATGATGGTCTTGAACGGCAGGATCAGGCTAAGCGGGCTGCTGTCGAGCAGCGGCATCGCACCGAAACGCTCGTACCAGCGCGCCGCCTTGTCGTCCTTGGCGTCGATGGCCAGAGCCACCCCGCCGACCTGCGCCGCCACGGCAAGTGCCCTTGCACCCGCCGCCAGCAACAGATCGCTGCCAATCCCCTGGCCCTGCAACGGCAGGGCCGCGGCCAGTCGGGCAAGCCGATACACGGCGACTTCGTAGCGCCCCAGCCCCTTGGTCAACGAAGCGGGAACTTTTGCGAACGCGATCGAGGCGGGGCTGATGGAGTAGTAGCCGAGAATGATGTCGGGCGCGGTCGGCGCCACCATTACGAAGGTTTTGGAGCCTCCGCTCTCATGGTTCTGGCGGGCGTGTCGGCGCAGATACTCGTTCAATTCCGGCGTGCCGCAATCGAACGCCTTGCGGTCATGGTGGCGGCCGATGGGCTCTTCCCGCCAATCAAGCACTCCCGCTGCCTCGGGCGATGCGGCGGCGCGCTGCGGCAAGCAGGGCCGGCGTCGGAGCCGGCGGGTTTTCCAGAAGGTCCAGCACGCGAAGCGAATCCCGCTCCGAAAGCGAGATGCGTTCTGCATTCTCGATAACGTCTCGGGCAGCCGGCAGGACGGCACGCATGATGAAGCTGGTCACGTCCAGCCGCTCATGGGCGGCGGCGGCGGTGAGAAGCCGCTTTTCGTCGCGCGTGGTGCGCAACTCGATGCGGTCGTCACGATGGGATTGCATTTGGGCCATATCGACCGCCTTTCAATGTGTACGGATAATATCCGTACTATAGAAGAAGATCAAGATGGCTCCTGCTCGTTGCCGTACCACTCGCTATCAGCAGAAGTCGAACCGCCGCGCGGTCGCCATTTGGCGGGGACGGCATCATGATGCTGCTCACCCAGACGACGGCGTTCATTCCGGCGGCGCGTTGATCGCCTCGTCCACCTGCGAAGCCAGCCGCTGCCCGATCGCGCGGCTCGCGGCATCGAACGCTCCGCGAATCGCATCGAGGTTCGACATCACCGCCTCGAACGTGGGGTAAGCGTATTGCTCGTCGGCGACGATCGCCCACGACTTGCCGGCGCGGGCGTCGGCACCGTAGTAGATTTCCCGATCGTACAGATAGTCTTCCTGGCCCTTGACGACCAGCACGCCGGACGCGTTGACGCGCGGAACGTACTGCGTGGACGTCCGCGACGAATACAGGCCGACGGTCGAGAATCGCAGATGCAGGACCGCGTCGGCCGACGTCGCCAACCGTTCATAGTCGACCGCGTCCGGATCTTCGGGGTCGCGGGCGACATCTTCGAGAATGCGCGCGTGATAGCCGAGGCGGTCGAGATCGTCGGCGACGTTCCGCGCGAACGTCCGGGCGCGGGACGCATCCAACGGCTTCAGCTTCTCGCCGAACAGCTTGGACTTCTCCTTGCTGTCCAGGTGGTTGAGTGTGCCGGACAGCGGGATCACGAAAGCCAGCGCGCTGACGTTGTGAAGCTCGTAGACGACGGGCGACGCGGGTGGAATGATCGCGATGCGCCGGATGCCGTGCCGATTGACGGCCGCGGGCGGGTCGGCCGGCCAAGCCTCGTCCGTCGTCGTGCGTTCGGTTTCGGTGGCGGCCGGTGTCGTATCGCTGGCCGGCTCGGCGTCTGCGGAGCGTCCATCGATCGGGATGCCAGCGAGAGAGGCCAGCAGCGTGACCAGGAGGCAGCGGAGGAGGAGATGGGTACCGCAGGGTTTCGTCGGGGGCATGACCACCTAACCTGTCGGAGCGGAGAGAAACGCGGCGGTCGACGACAGGCGCCGTACCGGTTCGATGAGCCGGCTCCGAGCTTAGCGGAGCACGATGCAGGCTGTCGTCATGCTGTCAGCATTGCGCAACGGCACCCGATCGACGGTTTGCCGGGGAAATGGGGCCGAACCAGCGGTTGACGTCATCGTCCTGACGGCACATCCCCAAAATCCGGCCGGCGTCGCGCTTCTGATCATGCCTGCGCTGGTGGCATGCCCATGCCAGTGCCAATCATGGAGAATGGTGAGATGACTCGATTTCCCGGTTCGCGAATCGATGGCGCGGCATCGGTTCGCCTGCTGTGCCGATGGCTGCGCGAGCCCAATGATGCATCGGCCGGCATTCGCTTTGCCGACTACTATGCGCTGCATTCGCAGCCCCTGAGGAAGTTGCTTGCGCGCAAGTTGCGCGCGCTGGGCGCCGATTCTCCCGAGGAGCAGGCCCATAACGGCTACCAGGAGTTGATGACCGCCACTTGCAAGCGGCTGGCGCCGCGGCAGGATCGGTTGCTGCGCAGCCACTTGTTGCTCAAGCAGATCAAGCTGCCGACCGCCAATGATCTGCTTCATCAAGCCTTCGCGAATTGGCGCAACGAGGCGCTGGGTCTGGTCGGCGAGGCGCGCTGGATTATTCATCTATTCGACCATCCGGATTTGCAGACGAGGGTCGATGACCTGAATGCGCGTCTGATCGATGCGTCGCGCCAGGGGGCCCGGCTGCTGGTGCAGCGGTTGAACGAGGCGCGGGTCGAGTTGGCAGACAGTAAGGGATACCCGCTGGCGCGAGCCGGGCAGATCGTGCTCGACAACCCGGCGGCATTGTTCCAGGCGGTGCTCGAGCGTTCCGGCCAGGCGCGCATCGACTACTTGAATGCGCGTTTTCCAGGGCTGGCGCACGCCGAGCACGATGCCATTCGGGGCGACATCAGCCGCCTGGGCGAAGTGCTGGTGAACCTGGGCAGGTGCCGGCTGCCCAATGTCGGCTACCTGATCCGCGCATTGGACAACGTCGCCATCGATCAATTGCGGGGCCAGGACGTGTGCGAGCTGTCGGAGAGGACAGTCGACCCGCCGGTGGAACAGGGGATCCCGCATCCGGTCGCGAGCCGGCCGCGCGCGGTAGTGGTTTCGTTCGATGACTGGGAGCGCACGTCGGCCGGCCGGATCGGCGACGGGGAATCGGACGAACTGCGGTGGTCGCTGTCCGACGATCAGCCGGGGCACGCATTCGATCCGCTGCGGGCCAGCGCCGAACGAACCTCGAAGTCGTTGTTGTGGTTGACGATCGAGAAGTTGCTGGGTGAGAGGCGGCGCGAACTCGAGGCGCGTCTGCGTCAAGTCGAGGCGGCTGCGAAGATGCAGCGGCACGACCTCGAAGCCCGGCTTGATGCGGAGATCGAACGCCATCACCGCGTGGTCAATGTGCTGCTGCTGCAGGCGCTCGGTTATGGTCAGGAGGAAATCGCCGCGTTGCTGAACCTGTCGCGCGACCAGGTGCGCAGCAGCCAGCAGCAGTGCCGCAAGTTGTCGCTGCGGATTCTTCAGTATTGGATCCGGCACTTCCGCGACATGCCGGCGATCCGTGCGCGGCTCGATCAGTGGGGAGCAGACAGCGCTCTGGCGCTGGCCGTGCTGGACGGCCTGTTCGAGGGGCTCGATGATGTGCAATTGGGGTTGAGGCTGGCGCTAGCGACCAGCCAGGTCAAGCAGTGGCGGGCGCGGCTCGCCGAGACGGCCGCCGCCATCGTTGCCGGTTGGATCGAACGGGCGCTGGCCGATCGGCCGCAGACCGAGTGGGTCGTGCGGCACCTGAATTCCAACCCGGATCTGATCGATCTGCGTGCGTCATTGAAGGTGAAGAAGCATGGCTGATTCGCAAATGCTGAACCCGGAAGATTGGCTGGTCGCGATGGTGCGAGGCGAAATAAGCGCCGAGCGTCCGTTGCCGGACGCCGGCCCGCCGGATGGCCTGCTGCACCTGGCGGTGGCGACGGCGGCGGCCAACCGCGCTGACGAGAACGGCCGGCCGGTCGCGTTGTATCGTCTGAGGGAACTGCTGGTGGCCGGCGATCTGGAGTCGCGCACCTCGGTCCGCCTGCAGTCGGATGATCCGACGCACCGCTGGACCGTCACGCAGTTGTATCAGGACGGCGATGAAGCTGGTGAGGGCTTCGCATCGTTCTATCTGATCTTCGAATGTCGCAAGGACGATCTCGCGCTTTATCGCGGACGGACGGTGACCATCCTGCACGACGCGCAGCCGTTCGATTTGGGTGTCGTCGACGAGCAGGGGGTGGCCGCCGAGCTGTTCGACAAGGCGGGCATGGTCATCAATCGGAGGCAGACGCTCGTCGCGGTGTGAGTGCCAGATCGATGCCCGGCGAACTGCGGTACGCGACTGCTTTCCTGCTGCTGTTCGATCCTGGACAGCGCACGGCGCACGTTTATCGCGTGGCGGAGGTGCTGACGACGCTTCGGCCGTTGGGCAAGTCGCGGCCCCTGGTGCGATTCAACGATCGTCCGCCTGACGAGGACGCCCAGGCCAATGCCGTGCTAAGCGCGGCAATGGCGTTGCAAGACGTGATCGAACGGGAACTGCCGGATCGGCGCAGGCTGTTCGGTGCGACGGTGAAGGTGTCCGCCGCACCCGATGCATTCGATGGCCGTAGCAGCGAGTTGTTGTATGCGTTGTGCCTGTTCGCCAGAGCCGTGGGCTGGGAATTCCGCGACGCCTCGGAGGCAACCGGGCGCATGGCCGATCGTGTCGCGCCGAAGGGCGGGTTGGTCTTCGCGGCGACTGGCGCTGTCGACCAGGACGGCAACATCGAAGCGATCGCTGGTGTCGTGCAGAAGGTGGACGAGGCACTGAAGGTGCTGCCGCCGGGCGCTAGGGTACTGTTTCCGGCCGGCAATCATGGCGACATCGGCCAGACCAGCCTGACGCTGCGCGCGGCCGGCCTCGGCATCGATCTCGTGCCGGTGCAAACGCTCGACCAGGCCCTGGCCGAGTTGCTGCCCGATGACTATCAGGGATGGTGGAGCGAGCCGCCTTATGTCGGCCTACGGCCGTTCGAGGTCGCCGACAGCCGGATTTTCTTCGGTCGCCGGGATGACGTCGCCGCGTTGACCGAACGGCTGTTGCAGCGCGAGCGCGTCGGACGGCCTGGCGCATTGATCATCGCCGACTCTGGGGCCGGTAAGTCGTCGTTCGCGCGCGCCGGTGTCCTGGCGTCGTTGCGGCGCGGTGTCGCGGGGCGCGTGTTGCAGTATGCGATCTGGCGGCCGCGCGACGTGCCAGGCGGCGGCGCATCCGGCCTGACGCAAGCGGAGGTGGCCCGTGGCCTGTTCGAGGCGATGCTCGGCCCCGTGCCGCGGCAGCCTAACCACGGCTTTCTGGGGCTTGACCCGGGTGCCGCGATCGGCGGATTCGACGATCTGCTGCGCCAACTCGGATCGGCGGTCGAAGCACGTGACGATGCCTGTCGTCCGTTGCGCGTCTTGTTGATCGATCAACTCGAGGAATTGTTCGGTCTGTCCGCTTACCAGTACCAGGGCGACACGCGGAACCAGATCGGCGCGCGGATCGCGGTGGCGCTGGCATCGTTTCTCCGAGCCTTGCAGCGGCTCGGCGTCTGGGTGCTGGCCACCTTGCGGCGTGATACCTACAACCCGCTGGAGTCGCTCAAGGATGAACGAGGCGAGGCGGTGTTGTTGCGCGTGTTCCAGCGCCATGAAGGGGTCGAGGGCGAGTTTTCTTTGGGCCCGGTCGATCGCGCCGCACTACTCGACCTGATCGTCGGTCCGGCCGCGCTGGCCCAGGTCACGTTCGAGGAGCGCGGCAGCGACCGCGCCCAGCTCGCGACGTTGATCGTCCACGATCTGGTTCGCCTCACCGATGGTCTGCCGCTGCTGTCGTTCACGCTGCAGCGCCTTTATGAAAAGTGCCGCCAGTGCGAATCCACGCTCCAGCCCGGCGCCTGTGAATTGACGTTCGACGCTTATCGTTCGATCCAGGGGGTCGAGCACTCGCTGAGCCAGGCGGCGCAGAGCTGTTTCGAGCGGTTCGAGGAAGAAGTGGGAGAACTTTCTGCGCAGACCATCCTGGCGAACCTGCTCGATGGTCTGTCGAGGGTGGTCGATGGCAGGCAGCGCGGCGAGGAAGACGGCAGCACTTACCTGGCCGTGACCGCGACCCGTGCATCGCTGGTCGTCGGTGAGCCTGCAGCCGGGCGACTGATCGATGCGCTGATCGCTAATGGCGTGCTCGAAGCCGGCAGCGATGGCATCCGAGTCGCGCATGAGGTGCTGTTCTCGAAATGGCCGACGGCCGCCGCCGCGCTGCATGCCTCTCGGACGTGGCGGCTGATCGCCGAGCGCTTTGCCGAGCGCCAGGCAGCGTTCCCCAACGATCTGCTGTCGGCGCCATCGGAGGTCGAGCAAGCCAGGCAACTGATGGTTGAAGCGCCGCACGTGCTGAGCCGGCAACCCGAACTGAAGCGATTCTTGAGCGCCTCGGTGCAACGCTACGATGACGACCGCGCCGCCGAACGCCAGCGCGAGCGCGACGAGCGCCGCAAGGAGGCCGCCGCGCGCCGCAGGGACAGAAGGCTCATCGGGGGGCTGATCGCGGCTGTGCTGATCGTCTCAGGTCTGCTGTTCTTCGTTTTTCATTATTCGCGACAAGCCGATGCCGATTCGCGGGCCGCCAATGCCAGGCGGCTGGTGTTGCAGGCGCAGGCCGCGCGGCTGGGCTTCGAGCGAACGCCGCTCGAGCAGTCGATGGCCGACGTGTTGTTCGCCGGCGCCTTGGCCGATGCCGATGCCAACGTCCAAGCCGAAGCGCTGGCGCAGGTGAACGAACATCCGACCTTGCAGCACGTCATGTCGGTGTCGACCGGCGAAGCCGGTGACCTCGGTGATTCCGATCTGTGGTACCTGGCACAGGGACGTTACGTCGCGGCGTCGTTTGGTGGCGCGGTCACGGTGTTCGACGCGCGGAGCGGGCAGCGATGGTGGTCGGTCTCGGTATCCGCGGAGAAAACCGGCGGAACGGTCGACCCATCTGCTGCTGGGCCGTCGACGGTCGAGTCGCAAACTGCCCCATCGCGGATGGCCGGGCCGCGAATGGCCGGGGCGCTCGGCGCGGTATCGAAGTCGGGTGAGCTGTTCGCGCACCCGGGAGAAGCCGGCGTGATCCAGCTCGACGATCTGGTTCATCGCGGGTCGCGCCGGCTGATGCTGGATGGCATGCGGCCCGCGGCGCTGGCGTTCTCGCGCGATGAGCGCTGGCTGGGTGCCCTGGCTGAAGATGGCTCGACCCGGTTCTGGGACCTCGCGGCCGCTGCGCCGCCGTCCGGCGCGATGCCGTCGCAACGGTATCGGCCCATGATGGCGGTCGCGAGCCC
>JAKPAM010000175.1 GCA_029779435.1 Pseudomonadota bacterium
GCACGGCTATCGCGGGCCACAAGAAGCATGAACTTGCGCTTTTCCCGCAAGGCGGTATTGCGCGCAGTCGCCGTCGCCAGTGTACTGTTGCTCGGCTGGCTGGCGACCAGCCAGGGACCGCTGGCGCCAACCAGGGTGACTTTGACCAAGGTGCAGCTGGGGCCGCTGCTGGAGAGCACCTTCGGCATCGGCACAGTCGAGGCTCGCCGCAGCTATGCACTGGGTCCGACGACGGCCAGCCGCGTGGCGCGCGTGCTGGTCGACCAGGGCGATGCCGTCACGGCCGGGCAACTACTTGCCGAACTCGATCCGGTCGACCTCGACGATCGCGTTGCGAGCGGCCGACTCGTCGCACAACGTGCCGCAAGCGCTGTCCGCGCGGCGCAAGCTGAGCTGGTCGCGGCGCAGAGCCGTGCGCTAGTCGCGGTCGCCAGCGCGCGTCGTTCCGCCGAACTACGCGCACGCGGTTTCTTCAGCCAAGAGGCCGCCGACGCCAAGCAGCAAGAAGCCAATGCCGCGACGGCGGTAGCGGACGCCACGGCCGCCCAACTGGCGGCGGCGCGGCGCGATCACGAACGCGCGCTGGCCGATGTTGCCGGTGTCGGCAAGCTGCGCGCGCAGGCACTGCTGGCGAGTCCCGTCGATGGCATCGTCAGTGCGCGACTGTTCGAACCGGGATCGACGATCGTTGCCGGGCAGGCCGTGCTGCAGGTCATTGACCCGGCGAGCCTGTGGGTCAGGGCGCGCATCGACCAGGGCCAGGCCGGCGGCGTGCGCGTTGGACAGTCAGCCGAGATCGTGCTGCGCTCGGATGCCAAGCGTGTCTACCCGGGCGAAGTCCGGCGCGTCGATTGGCTAAGCGATTCGGTCGCCGAAGAGCGCATCGTCAATGTCGCCTTCGCGGCGATTCCCGACGCACTCTCGATCGGAGAGCTGGTCGAGGTGACCATCGGCACCGCTGAACTGCCCGATGCACCCTGGTTGCCGACGGCAGCGGTGAAGCGTGTGGACCGACAGGATGGCGTGTGGCGAATAAAGGACGGGCGCGTCACGTTTCATCCGGTCGAGGTCGGCATCTCCACCCTGGATGGCCGCAGCCAGATTCTTGCTGGTCTGGCAGCAGGCGACGAAGTTGTCGTACACAGCGAGCAGGCATTGCAGCCCGACGCGAAAGTCAGGGTCGTCGTCGCCATCGTCGGTGCCAGGCGATGATCAATCTCGCCGGTCGCGACATCCTCAACGGCTGGGGCAAGTTCGTCTTCACCGGCCTCGGGCTCGGCTTGCTGATCGGCGTCACGCTGTCGATGGCCGGGATCTATCGCGGACTGGTCGATGACGGACGCGTCCTGCTGGGCAATGCTGGGGCCGATCTATGGGTCGTGCAACGCAATACGCTCGGCCCCTACGCCGAACCCTCGAACGTACGCGACGACGCCTATCGCGCGCTGCTTGGCGTCAAGGGGGTGGTCGAGGCCGGCAATGTCACCTACCTGACGATGCAGATCGAAGATCAGGGCCAGGATGTACGGGTGATGCTCGTCGGCTTCCAGCCCGGACACCCCGGTGAGCCCGGCTACCTCGTCGCCGGACGTCCGATCACGCGTTCGCACTACGAGGCGATTGCCGATATCAAGACCGGCTTCCGCCTTGGGCAGCGCATCCGTATCCGACGGCACGAGTACACGGTGGTCGGCTTGACCAGCCGCATGGTGTCGTCGGCTGGTGACCCGATGGTCTTCGTGCCGCTGCGCGATGCGCAGGAAGTGCAGTTCCTCAAGGACAACGATGCGTTGGTCAATGAACGCGCACGCACTGCCGCCAATCCGGCGTTCAACCGCCCCGGTATACCGGGACTGCTCGAGGCCGTACAAGCCAGCCAGGCGAGCAGCCGGACGGTGAATGTGGTCCTGCTGCGGCTCGCCACGCACGCCGATGAAGCGACCGTAGCCAGCAACATCCGGCGCTGGAAACACCTCGAAGCCTATACGCGTGCCGACATGGACGAAATCCTCGTCGCCAAGCTGATCGCCACGTCGGCGAAGCAGATCTTCATGTTCCTGGTCATCCTGGCGATTGTCAGCGCGGCCATCGTCGCCTTCATCATCTACACGATGACCCTGAACAAGGTCCGCGAGATCGCGGTGCTCAAGCTGATCGGGGCACGCAACCGGACCATCGCCGCCATGATCCTGCAGCAGGCGCTCGGCCTGGGTGCGATCGGTTTTCTCGTCGGCAAGACTGCGGCGACGCTGTGGGCACCGATCTTCCCCAAGTACGTCCTGCTGCTCCCCGGGGACGCCGTGCGCGGTGCGCTGTTGGTGCTGGCGATTTGCGCGCTGGCAAGCGTCGTCGCCATCCGCGCCGCGTTGCGCGTCGATCCAGCGACGGCGATCGGGGGATAGATGCCCGCGGCGATCGAAATCAGCGGCCTGACCAAGCGCTACGGCGTCCGCGATGCAGCGGTTGATGCCCTGAAGGGCGTGGACATGATCGTCCAGCCCGGCGAGGTTGTCGGGCTGATCGGCCCCAGTGGCTCGGGCAAGAGCACGCTGCTCAAGTGCCTGGGTGCGGTGATCGAGCCCAGCGCGGGGCGAATGGCGCTGGCCGGCGAGGCAATCTACGACAATGGCTGGCAGGTGGCCGATCTGCGCGCCTTGCGTCGCGATCGCATCGGCTTCGTCTTCCAGGCGCCGTATCTCATTCCTTTCCTCGACGTCACCGATAACGTGGCGTTGCTACCGATGCTGGCCGGTGTGGCCAACGCCAGTGCGCGCGAGCGGGCGCGGGCGATGCTTGCGGCACTCGATGTCGGGCACCGTTCCCAAGCACGGGTGGCGCAGCTGTCCGGCGGTGAGCAGCAGCGGGTGGCGATCGCTCGCGCGCTGGTTAACCAGCCGCCGATCATCCTCGCCGACGAGCCGACGGCCCCCCTGGACAGCGAGCGCGCATTGGCTGTGGTCCGCATCCTCAACGAGATGGCACAGCGCTTCGCGACAGCGATCATCGTCGTCACCCACGACGAAAAGATCATCCCGACCTTCCGGCGGATTTATCACATCCGTGACGGACGCACCTATGAGGAAGCCGGCGAGGGGCGGGCCGCTTGATCCGCGGAGGACGAGAAAGAGACGCTCGGCGATCGTCGGCAGCCGGGATTTGCGCTCGCGTGCGCGAGCTTGTTGCCTAAACCTCGCCTAAGCCTCGTCGATTCCCCGGCGCTCGCGCATCGCGC
>JAKPAM010000177.1 GCA_029779435.1 Pseudomonadota bacterium
ATCGCCGGCCGCTCGGCGCGGAAGATGTGGGCCTTCTCCCAGGCGATGCGATCACGATCGGGCCCGAGCCAGTCCATGTGATCGAGGTCCACCGACGTGACGATCGCGCAGTCGGCGTCGATCAGGTTGACCGCGTCGAGGCGGCCGCCGAGACCGACCTCCAGGATCGCCACGTCCAGCGGCTGCTGCTGGAACAGCCGCAGGATGGCCAGCGTGGTGAACTCGAAATAGGTGAGCGGCGTGTCGCCCCGTGCCGCCTCGACGGCCTCGAACTGCGGCAGCAGCGCGTCGTCGGCGGCCGGCACGCCGTCGATCCGGGCACGCTCGTTGAAATGAAGCAGGTGCGGCGAGGTGTACAGACCGACCCGAAAGCCGGCCTCGTGGAGGATCGACTCGAGCATCGCGCAGGTCGAGCCCTTGCCGTTGGTGCCGCCGACGGTGATGACCACGCACGACAACGCCAGGCCCATCCGCTGCGCGACGTCGCGCACGCGGTCCAGGCCCAGTTCGATGGTCTTGGGATGGAGCCGCTCGACGCGCGCCAGCCACTCGGCCAGCGTCGCCGGCCGTGGGGCGGCGGTGCTCATCACGATCGACGGCGGTCCGGCACCGACGGCCTCAGGCGACCGCTTCGGACGGCTGCTTGAGCAGCAGCGCCAGCAGCCGCGCGATCTCCTCGCGCATCTGGCGGCGGTCGACGATCATGTCGATCGCGCCCTTCTCGAGCAGGAACTCGGCACGCTGGAAGCCTTCGGGGAGCTTCTCGCGCACGGTCTGCTCGATCACGCGCGGGCCGGCGAATCCGATCAGCGCGCGCGGCTCGGCGATGACGACGTCGCCGATGAAGCAGAACGAGGCCGACACGCCGCCCATCGTCGGATCGGTGAGCACCGAGATGAACGGCAGCTTCTTGTCGGCGAGCTTGGCCAGCATCGCGGTCGTCTTGGCCATCTGCAGCAGCGAGAACAGGCCTTCCTGCATCCGCGCACCGCCGGATGCCGCCACCGAGATGAACGGCACCTTCTGTTCGATCGCGGTCTGCACGCCGCGCGCGAAGCGCTCCCCGACCACCGAGCCCATCGACCCGCCCATGAACTCGAACTCGAAGCAGGCCGCCACGACCGGGATGGTACGGATCGCGCCGCCCATGACGACCAGCGCGTCGGTCTCCTCGGTCTGCTCGATCGCCTCCTGCAGCCGATCCGGGTACTTGCGGCTGTCCTTGAACTTCAGCGCGTCGACGGCCAGCACCTCCTGACCGATCTCGTAGC
>JAKPAM010000218.1 GCA_029779435.1 Pseudomonadota bacterium
CTTTTTCCTGGCCTCGCTGCGCGCCGAAGGCCTGATCGAGCGCGGCACCAACCGGAAGACGGTGTACTACCTGTGCACCTGGGCCAACGTGTACCAGGCGATCGGCGAGCCGCCGCCGCCGTTTGCGAAAGGCGGCCTGCCCGTGAAGGAGCTCGCCGCCTGGTACAAGGGCCTCACGGCGCGCGACCGCGAGCACGTGCTGCGGCAGACCGGTTACGCGGTGCCGGAGTACGCATAGACCGGCACCGCGCGGCCCGGCAGCGCAGACCGCGACGCGGCGCGCACCGGGCTACGCGCGACGCGCGCGTCAGACCGCGTCGCGGGTGTTCTGCAGCAGGTTGCGGCGCGCCTCGTTGTACTCGCGCTTGAGCCGCGCGACGAGTTCGCCCGCGGTGCCCACCGACTTGACCGCGGCGATGCCCTGACCGCAGCCCCAGATCGTCTTCCAGGCCTTGGGCTTCTCGCGGTCGGAACCGAAGTTCATCTTCGATGGATCGCTGACCGGCAGGTTCTCGGGATCGAGACCGGCGGCGACGATCGAAGGCTTCAGGTAGTTGCCGTGCACGCCCGTGAACAGGTTGGTGTACACGATGTCATCGCCGCCGCTCGCGACGATCATCTGCTTGTATTCCTCGACCGCGTTCGCTTCCCTGGTGGCGATGAACGCCGAACCGATGTAGGCGAGATCTGCGCCCATCGCCTGCGCGGCGAGGATCGCACCGCCGTTGGCGATCGAGCCCGACAGCAGCAGCGGCCCGTCGAACCACTCGCGGATCTCCTGGATCAGCGCGAACGGCGACAGCGTGCCGGCATGGCCGCCTGCGCCGGCCGCCACGGCGATCAGGCCATCGGCGCCCTTCTCGATCGCCTTCTTCGCGAACTTGTTGTTGATGATGTCGTGCAGGGTGATGCCGCCGTACGCGTGCACCGCATCGTTGAGGTCGGTGCGGGCGCCCAGCGAGGTGATGATGATGGGCACCTTGTACTTCACGCACAGCTCGAGGTCGTGATCGAGCCGGTCGTTCGACTTGTGCACGATCTGGTTCACCGCAAACGGGGCCGACGGCGCCTCGGGATGCTGCCGGTCGTACTCGGCCAGCTCGCTGGTGATCTTCTGCAGCCACTCCTCGAACAGCTCCTTCGGCCGCGCGTTGAGCGCCGGGAACGAGCCCACGATGCCCGCCTTGCACTGGGCGATCACGAGATCGGGGTTGGAGATGATGAACA
>JAKPAM010000186.1 GCA_029779435.1 Pseudomonadota bacterium
GCACGGCGGCAAAGCGCTTCAGGCTCTCGGCGATGCTGCAGTTGATGTTCTTCTGTGAGAAGGTCTCCGAGGCCGCGGCAAAGATCGCCACTTCCAGCGCGCCGGCTTCGAGCGCCGCGTCAAAACCCTTGAGGTTCGGCGTCAAGACCGGATAGGAAACCTGCGACCGACGCCGCGGGCTGGCCAGCACCGCCCGCAGAACCTCGGCATTGTCGGCCATCTGCGGCACCCACTTCGACGACACGAAGGACGTGGTTTCGATCGCCGACAAGCCGGCGGCAGCCAGCCGTTCGATCAGTTCGATCTTGATCGCCGCGGGAACGAGCTGCCGCTCGTTCTGCAGGCCGTCACGCGGCCCGACCTCGACCAGCTTCACCCGCTGCGGCAGGCTCATGGCTCGCCCTCGCCATCGACGAAATCGACCAGTTCTGCACCGTCGGCGACCTGGTCGCCGGCCGCGTAGCGGAAAGCCCGCACCCGGCCGTTCTTCGGCGCGGTGATCGTGTGCTCCATCTTCATCGCTTCGAGAATCAGCAGCGGCGCGCCCTTGTCCACCTTCTGCCCGACCGTCGCGAGCAGGGCGATGACCTTGCCGGGCATCGGCGCGGTCAGACCGCCGCCCTGCGTGCCGCCGGCTGCGACCAGGTGCAGCGGATCGTCGCGAAGGATGACGTAGTTGCTGCCGTTGAGGAACACGTGCCGCTTCTGTTCGTTTTTCTCGGTCACCGCGACGACGCTGGCGATCAGGCGGCGATCGTCGAGTTCGACGGCCAGTTGCCCGGCGAACTGGCCGCTGTCGAGGATCCGGCCGCGCGCCAGCACCGATTCGCCGCCCAGCGTCAAACGCCAGCCGTCGGCCTCATAGGCGACCAGGACTTCGTGCAGGGTGTCGCCGTGGCGATAGGTCAGCGTGCGCCGCGACTGGAGGTTCAGCCGCCAACCGTCGTGCAGGCTCCACGGAGACCAGGGATCTCCCGACTGGCTGGCGCGCGCCAGCGCGGCGGCGTGCTCGCGCAGCAAGCCGGCGACCGCGGCGACAAAGAAGACACTCTTCGGTGGTTCGCTGTGCGCCGGGAAGAGAAAGTCGCGGCTGCGCTCGATCAGGCCGGTGTCGAGATCGGCGTTGGCGAAGGCCGGGCAGGCCACCAGGCGCGAAAGAAAGTCGATGTTGGTGCTGACCCCGACGATGCGGTAGTCGGCCAGCGCCTGCCGCATGCGCGCCAGCGCGGCATGGCGGTCGACGTCCCAGACGATCAGCTTGGCGATCATCGGGTCGTAATAAGGCGTGATTTCGTCGCCCTGCTCGATGCCGGTATCGACGCGGACGTTGAGGCTCTCGGACGGCCGCGCGAGATGCAGCAGGCGACCCGTCGACGGCAGAAAATCGTGCTCGGGATTCTCGGCATAGATGCGGGCTTCGAGCGCATGGCCACGAATGTCGAGTTGCTCCTGGCGCAGCGGCAGCGGCTCGCCGCCGGCGACGCGCAACTGCCATTCGACCAGATCCTGGCCGGTGATCATCTCGGTCACCGGATGCTCGACCTGCAGGCGGGTATTCATCTCCATGAAATAGAAGCGGCCGTCGTGCGCGAAGTTGTCGCCGGCGATGAATTCGACGGTGCCGGCGCCGACGTAGCCGACCGCGCGCGCCGCCTCGACGGCCGCCTGGCCGATCAGCGCGCGCCGCGCCGGCGTCACACCCGGCGCCGGCGCCTCTTCGAGCACCTTCTGGTGGCGGCGCTGCACCGAGCAGTCGCGCTCGAAGAGATGCACGCAGTTGCCCCGGGTATCGGCAAAGATCTGGATCTCGATGTGCCGCGAGCGTCGCAGATACTGTTCGCTCAGCACCGGATCGGAGCCGAAAGCGGAGATCGCCTCGCGCTGGCATGACGCCAGCGCGGCCGGAAAATCGTCGCTGCGTTCGACCAGGCGCATGCCCTTGCCGCCTCCCCCGGCGGCGGCCTTGATCAACACCGGATAACCGATGGCCTCGGCCTGCCGCTGCAGAAAGGCGGGATCCTGATCGTCGCCGTGGTAACCCGGCGTCAGCGGCACACCGGCCGCGGCCATCAGCGTCTTGGCCGCCGACTTCGAGCCCATCGCCCGGATCGCCGCTGCGGGTGGGCCGATGAAAACGATGCCCGCGGCGGCACAGGCGTCGGCAAAACGGTCGTTTTCGGAGAGGAAGCCGTAGCCCGGATGTACCGCCTGCGCGCCGGTACGCGCGGCGGCATCGAGGATGCGCTCGCCGCACAGGTACGATGCGCGCGCCGCCGCCGGACCGATGCACACCGCTTCGTCGGCGACGCGCACGTGCCGGGCCTCGGCATCGGCTTCCGAATAGACGGCGACGGTACGCACGCCCATCCGACGCGCGGTCCGGATCACGCGGCAGGCGATCTCGCCGCGGTTGGCAATCAGAATCTTGGTAAACATCGGCAATCTTTCATCGAGCCCTCTGGCGCCCGTTCAAGGTCTCGGCTTCCGGGAGCACGCGCTGCCGGCCAGCCGCCACGTCAATCGGCGACCCAGTTGGGCGGCCGCTTTTCAAGAAAAGCCGCCAGCCCCTCGCGGCCTTCGGGACTGGCACGTACGCGCGTGATCCGCCGCGCCGTTTCGTCGATGGTCTCCTCGTCGATCGGCTGCCCGGCGACGATGCGGATCAGCGACTTGCACTCGGCCTGCGCCTGCGGTCCGTTGGCCAGCAGGCTGTCGATGATCTCGGCAATCGCCTCGTCGAGTTGCTCCTCGCCGGGAACGAGTTCAT
>JAKPAM010000190.1 GCA_029779435.1 Pseudomonadota bacterium
ACATCTTGATCAATAGCGGCAGGATGCGCTCGACCTCCTCGTCGCGGCTGCTGAAGTCCTTCGGGCCATAGAGGTCGGAGAGAAAGAATTGCGCGGCCTGTCCGAAGCGGGCGCTGGCGAGCAGGTCGGCGTGCGTGCGCGCCAGGCGCGCGGCCTGCCACTCGCGCAGGCGCAGGCGCTGACGCGCCGCGATCGGCTGGCAGTTGGCCTGCAGGCGCAAGGCCTTGGCCGCCTGCACGTAACGCCGCAAGGCATTGGCGCTCTGCTGCTTCTCGTTCGAGGCATTCGGATCGTCCATGAGGATGCATTATGCACGCTGCCACCAGCGCTGTTTAGAAGCCTTAGCCTAACGCGAAGGCGCCGAGCGGAATACACTCTATCCCGGAACAACCTCAACAAGGAGCAGCGCATGCCCCATCCCGATTCGCTGGCGAGCCGCTTTGCCCGCCTGCAGCGTGCCGCCAGAGACGATCCGAATCCGGATCGGGCGGTGCGCGCGCGTCGTTTGCGTGCCCTCGATCGGCTGCTGCTCGACAACGAACAGGCGTTCGCCGACGCCGTGCGGCAGGATTTCGGGCATCGCTCGCCGGCCGAGACGCGCCTGCTCGAACTGTTCCCGAGCCACGCGGCCATTCGCCATGCCAGCCACCACCTGCGGCGCTGGATGCGGCCACAGGCGCGTTCGGTCTCGTTGTGGTTCCAGCCGGGCAGGGCCGAGTTGCGCTATCAACCCCTCGGTGCCGTGGGCATCATCGTGCCCTGGAATTACCCGATCTTCCTGGCCGCGGCACCGCTGGCGGCAGCCCTGGCGGCGGGCAACCGCGCGCTGGTCAAGATGTCCGAGTTGACGCCCGCGACAGCGGCGCTGTTCGCCGAACGGGTTGGCAAGTACTTCGCCGACGACGAGTTGTCGGTGGTCGAGGGCGATGTCGGTGTCGCGCAGGAATTCTCGCGGCTGCCTTTCGATCACCTGTTGTTTACCGGCTCGACGGCGGTCGGCCGCCAGGTCATGCGTGCCGCCGCCGACAATCTGACGCCGGTGACGCTCGAACTCGGCGGCAAGTCGCCGGCGATCATCGGGCCCGGATTGTCGACTGCCCAATTCGCGCATGCCGTCGAGCGCATCATCATCGGCAAGAGCATGAACGCCGGTCAGACCTGCATTGCCCCCGACTACGTGCTGCTCCCGGCCGGGCAGGAACAGGCCTTCATCGATGTCGCACGGCGCGTCGTCGGCGACTGCTATCCGGACATCGAGCGGACCGCCGACTACACGACGATCGTCGATCAGCGCCAGTACGCCCGCCTCTGTGCCTACCTCGACGAAGCGCGGGCGGCCGGAGCCCGGGTCGTCGATCTTGCGCCGGGGGCCGTCGCCGACCCGGCGGCGCGTCGCCTGCCGCCGCTGGCGCTGCTCGATGCCGGCGACGAACTGCGCGTGATGCAGGAGGAAATCTTTGGCCCACTGCTGCCGCTGCGACCCTATCGCGACCTCGACGCGGCGAT
>JAKPAM010000219.1 GCA_029779435.1 Pseudomonadota bacterium
CCGGCCGCACGCATGCGGGCCACGACGGGCGCGTCGCGCTCGGGGAACATGTCGACGCCACCGGCCTTGCTGTACAGCAGCTTCCAGCCGGCCGTCGTGGGAAAGCCCACCATGTCCATCGGATCCTTGACGACGACCGGCACGCCGGCGAGCGGGCCGAGCGGTTCACCGGCCGCACGCCGGCGATCGATGGCCTTCGCGTCGTCGATCGCGGACTCGTTCATGAAGACGATCGCGTTCCAGGTGCCGTTGCAGGCCTCGATGCGCTGCAGGCAGGCGCGGGTCAGCGCCTCGGCGGTGAATGCGCCGCTGGCGAAGCCGGCCTGGACGGCCTCGACGGTGAGTGTGTCGAGATCGATGTCGGGAGGGAGGGAAGACGAACTCACAGCATGGCTCCTTCTGAGGGATCGTGAGCCGGCGCGCCGCGCGCCGGACGGAGAGGTCGGCAGGCCGGTCGGCGTCGATCGTCGTGGATGCGGGCGCGTGCGATGCGTGCGACCCGTTCGGCGCGGGCGCGCGATGCCGTGCGCGCGGACGACGATCGGGTCGTCCGGCTCGATCAGCCGGCGCGGGGTGCGCGCCGGCACTGACGGCATCGTCAGGGATGAAAAAGCCCGGGCCGAGCGGAAGGGCTCGGTGCCGGGCTTCATCGCCGGGTGGGGCCACGGCCCCGGTCGGTTCGATCGGGGCCGCAGGACCCGGAGGTCGCAAGGAGCCGATCGATGAGGGATTCTTGTCGAATCGGCCGCGTGCGTCAATGCCGGCGCACGTCGCCCGACTGCTGTTCGAGCACCGACTCGGCGATCCGCTCGATCGCGATGCGTGCCGACTGTGCCCGGGCGCGCAACTCGCGGTAGGCCTCGTCCTCGCTCAGCCCCTGCGTCGCCATCAGCACGGCCTTGGCGCGCGCCACCTTCTGGTCGCCCAGCGCGCGCCGCTTGTAGTTGTTCAGCGTCTTCATCGTGCTCTGGTGCTGCAGCCAGAGGTTGCGGGCGATCACGAGGTTGGCCAGCAGACCGAAGCTGCGGATCGGGCGCTCGACGATCGCCGAGAACGGGTGCTCCAGCACGATCTGCAGCGTGGCGGGATTCTCGTAGCCGACGACGGCGATCAGCGTCGGCAGCGCCGACGCCTCGCCGGCAAGCAGCCGCCGGACCGCATCATGATCGCCGTCGTCGATCGAGACGAACACCACGTCGGCACGCGGCGGCAGCCGCGACGGCAACGGCCAGTGCGCCGTCACTGTGCAGCCGATCCGGCGCAGCTGGTCCGCGAGCACCTGCCCGTCACGATCCGGAGGCGCGACCACATGGATGTCGAGACCGCGAAGATCCTTGAGCAACGCGGCCATCACGCGGCCCCGCGCGCATCGACGTGCCACGCGCGCATGGACAACGCGTGCGCGATGTAAGAAGATTTCCAGACGAACTCATACCGGCAAGGACCGGCCGTCCCCTCCATGCAAGGTCCACCCGTCGACTGGCTCACCCTGTGCGCGATGGTGCTGCTCTCGGGCATGCGCCACGGGCTCGATGCGGACCACCTCGCGACCATCGATGCGATGACGCGGCTGCACCGGCTGGCCGGCAGTCGCGGCGCGCGTTGGTGCGGCTCGCTGTTCTCGCTC
>JAKPAM010000202.1 GCA_029779435.1 Pseudomonadota bacterium
CAACCGGCGATGCGTCGGGCATGTGAATCGCAGCACGAGGTCGACGCGACGGGCGTCGACCGGCTCGATCAGCACGATCGGCTTGCTCTCCGGCAGATCGATCAGGTAAGCCCCTTCGATCCGCTTGAAATGCTCGGCGGATTCCTCGAGCCACGATGTGGTCACGGCAGTGGCCGCCTCCAGCAGATGGGCCTTGGCCGACAGCACGCGCGGCCCGGCGGGCTCGATCGGGATCCGGATGAACTCGTGCATGAACCGGCCGGTATGCGATAGCTTGCGGACCGGGTTCAGCAGCAACAGCATGTTGGGAAACTCGACGGTGCGGCCGGATACGTAGCCGGTCGGCCCCTGTTCGAGCAGTCGCGTCGACATCAGGTTGATCTCGATGACCTCGCCGCGCAGTGTCGTCACCTCGATGACGTCGCCGACCGCGTAGCTGCGCTGCATCACGCGCATCATCGAGCCCAGGCCGCTCATGAAGAACTCTTTGCCGGCGATCGCCACGCCGGCGGTCAGCGCCGCGACCGACAGCGCGAAGTGCTGCAGCCAGCCGCCCCAGATCACCAGCAGCAGGATGCCGACGATCACGCCGATCGTATTGCGCACCGCCAGGTAAGCGCTGCGCCGTTCTTCGGCCGTGCCGGTCGACTTGTCCCGGTAATAGCGGCCGGCCAGGCGCGCGCCCAGCGCGGCGACGAGCAGCAGGCACAGCGAGACGAGGAACTGGCTCAGGTTCGACGAGGTGATCCTTGCCCAGGATTCGGTCAGCAGCAGGGCGGTCGACGGCATGGGAATGGTCCATGGACGGGGCTTTGGAGAAGGCCGCCGACCATATCACGCCGTTCGGGCCGCGCATCGCGGGGCGCGGCACACGGCACACGGCACACGGCACACGGCATGCGGCATGCGGCATGCGGCATGCGGCATGCGGCGCGCGGAAGCGGCTGGCTGGCCATGATGGGTCTTCTGCTGCCGGGCCGCCTTCACCAGAGGGGCGTCGACGGTGTCCATCGTCTCGCGGCCGGCCTCTCGATTCACGGCATGCCGCCCGATCGGTTAACATTCGCGCCTCGTCAACGATTCGCCCGCACCCCGCGAGTGATCGACCTTGAGCACTCCGCCAAAGGCGCGCCCACCGGCGCCCGACCCCGCCGACCGAGCCGCTTCCGCGTCCGCCGGACCGGACGTGCCGCCCGGTAGCGTGCCGGACGAGGCCGAGCCGCCGGTCAAGGTGCCGCTGCGGATCGAGGACTGGCTGACCGTCGTCATCATGGGGCTGCTGGTCGCCATCACGTTCGCCAACGTGCTGGTCCGCTACCTGACCGACCAGTCGTTCGCCTGGACCGAAGAGCTGTCGATCTTCCTGATGATCGTGCTGACGATGGTGGCCGGCTCGGCGGCCGTCGCCCGCAACCGGCACATCCGGATCGAGTACTTCGCCGACGCTGGCAGCGCCGTCCGCCGGCGGCGGCTCGCGCGGTTCGGCGCGTTGATGGTCGCGCTGTTCTTCGCGCTGCTGGCCGTGCTCAGCGTCTGGATCGTCTGGGACAACATCCGTTACGAAGAGACCTCGCCGGGCATCGGGGTGCCCCAGTGGTGGTACTCGATCTGGCTGCCGGTGTGCTCGGCGGCCATCGCGTTGAGGGCGCTCGGCGTGTACCGCCGTCGCGGACGCGACCCCGAATGATCGCGACGCTGCTGGTCGTCGGCTTCATCGCGCTGATGCTGCTCGGCGTGCCGATCGGCGTCGCGCTGGGAATGGCCGGCGCGGTGGCGATCGGCCTGGCCAACAGCGACGTGCAGTGGTTCGGGCTGCTGGCCGTGCCGCAGAACTTCTACGCCGGGCTGGCCAAGTACCCGTTGCTGGCGATCCCGATGTTCGTGCTCGTCGGATCGATCTTCGACCGCTCCGGCGTCGCGTCGCGGCTGGTCAATTTCGCCATCGCGATCGTCGGCCGCGGGCCCGGCATGCTGCCGCTGGTCGCGATCACCGTCGCGATGTTCCTCGGCGGCATCTCCGGATCGGGGCCGGCCAATGCCGCGGCCGTCGGTGGCGTGATGATCGCCGCGATGTCCCGCGCCGGCTACCCGGCGGCGTTCTCGGCCAGCATCGTCGGCGCGGCGGCGGCCACCGACATCCTGATTCCGCCGTCGATCGCGTTCATCGTCTATTCGGTGCTGGTGCCGGGAGCCTCGGTGCCGGCGCTGTTCGCGGCCGGCATGGTGCCCGGCATCCTCGCCGGCCTGGCGCTGATCGTGCCGGCCGTCTGGCTGTCGCGCAAGCACGGCCTGGGCCAGCTCGAGCGGGATCTGCCGCGGCCGCCGTTCTGGCGCAGCCTGCGCGAGGCGACCTGGGGGCTGGCCGCGCCGGTGCTGATCCTCGGCGGCATGCGGCTGGGCTGGTTCACGCCGACCGAGGCGGCCGTCGTCGCGGTCGTCTATGGCTTGTTCGTCGGCATGGCCATCCATCGAACGATCGGCGTGCGCGACCTCTTTCCGATCCTGCGCGAGGCGGGCGAACTGTCGTCGGTGATCCTGCTGGTCGTGTCGCTGGCCGGGATCTTCGCGTATTCGCTGTCGACGCTGGGCATCATCGATCCGCTGACCCGTGCGATCGTCGACTCGGGCCTCGGCGAATGGGGCGTGCTCGCGCTGCTGATCCTGATGCTGATGGTCATCGGGATGTTCCTCGACGGCGTCTCGATCTTCCTGATCTTCGTACCGTTGCTGTTGCCGATCGCGCAGGCCTACAACTGGGATCCGGTATGGTTCGGCGTCGTGCTGACGCTGAAGGTCGCGCTCGGCCAGTTCACGCCGCCGCTGGCCGTCAACCTGATGGTGTCCTGCCGGATCGCCAAGGTCGGCATGGAGCAGACCGTTCGCTGGGTCGTATGGCTGCTGGCCGCGATGTTCGTCGCGATGGTGCTGGTGCTGGTGTTCCCGGAACTGGCGTTGTGGTTGCCGCGCCGGCTCGGCTACTGACGGCCGGTCCGCCGCTTTTTTTTGCCGACGCAGGTCGGCGCGTGAAGTCGATCGACGAGGAGGAGAGCGATGAGGATTCGTATGTGGCTGGCTGGCGCCGGCGTGGCGCTGTCGACGTTGATGGCGATCGGACCGGCCGCCGCGCAGGCGCCGGCGAACTACAAGGCCGAGTACAAGCTGTCGTTGGTGCTCGGTCCGGCGTTCCCGTGGGGCAAGGGCGGCGAGATCTGGGCCAACCTGGTCCGCGAGCGCACGCAGGGCCGGATCAACATCAAGCTGTATCCGGGCACCTCGCTGGTCCAGGGCGACCAGACGCGCGAGTTCACCGCGATCCGGCAGGGCGTCATCGACATGGCGGTCGGCTCGACGATCAACTGGTCGCCGCAGATCAAGGAACTGAACCTGTTCTCGCTGCCGTTCCTGATGCCCGATTACGCGGCCATCGACGCGATCACGCAGGGGCCGGTCGGCGAGCAGATCTTCAAGGCGATCGAGAAGGGTGGCGTGCTGCCGCTGGCCTGGGGCGAGAACGGCTATCGCGAGTTGTCGAACTCCAAGCACGAGGTCAAGCTGCCGCAGGATCTGAAGGGCCTGAAGATCCGCGTGGTCGGCTCGCCGCTGTTCCTCGAGACCTTCACCGCGCTGGGCGCCAACCCGACGCAGATGAGCTGGGCCGACGCGCAACCCGCGTTGGCCAGCGGCGCGGTCGACGGCCAGGAGAACCCGCTGGCGATCTTCACCGCCGCCAAGCTGCACACGGTCGCGCAGAAGTACCTGACGCTGTGGGGCTACGTCGCCGATCCGCTGATCTTCGTCGTCAACCGCGACGTCTGGAACCAATGGACGCCGGAGGACCGCGCGATCGTCAAGCAGGCGGCCATCGATGCCGGCAAGCAGGAGACCGCGATCGCGCGCCAGGGCATGGTCGAGGCCGACCGGCCGCAGGTCAAGGAGATCGGCGCGCTGGGCGTCACCGTCACGCAGCTGGACGCTGCGCAGCGGGATGCGTTCGTCAAGGCGACGCGCCCGGTCTACGACAAGTGGAAGAAGCAGATCGGCGAGCCGCTGGTCACGCAGGCTGAACAAGCGATCGCCGCGCGCAAGCGTTGAGGTCCGGCGCGGGTGCTGCCTGTCGAGGCGGCACCAATCGATGGGGCACTGATCGATGTAGCACCGATCGATTAGCACCGATCGATTAGCACCGATCGATTAGCACCGATCGATTAGCACCGATCGATTAGCGCCGATCGATGTGGCGCCGATCGATGTGGCGTCGGTCGACCCCGCCACCCCGCTCAGGTGTCGCCGTTCTGCCGTGGAAACGGCTGAGTGATTGAGCGGCCCAGGCAGCTCAGGCGACTCGGGCGGCTCAGCGGTTCACGCGGGCTTGATCGCATTGTGCTCGATCAGCTTCGCCCACTTGGTGTTTTCGCTGCGGATGAACTGCGCGAATGCCTCGGGCGTGCCGCCCGACGGCTGGCTGCCGGCCGCGTTGATCAGCTCCTTCAGATCGCCGCCCAGCAAGGTGCCGACCTCGCGGTTGATCCGCTCGATCAGCGCGGCTGGGGTCCGGGCCGGAGCGATCAGGCCCTGCCAGTTGTACGACTCGAAGCCGGCGAGGCCCGATTCGGCCATCGTCGGCACGTCGGGCAGCACGTCCAGCCGCTTGCTCGACGTCACGGCCAGCGCCCGCGTCTTGCCGGCCTTGACCGACGGCAGCGCCGCGTAGCCCATCTCGAACATCATCGACACATGGCCGGCCATCAGGTCGGTGGCCGCCGGTGCGCCGCCCTTGTACGCGACGTGCATGATGTCGATGTCCGCTTGCTCACGGAACATCTCGCCCGACAGGTGATGCGCGCCGCCGATGCCCGAGGAGGCGAACGTCAGCTTGCCGGGCTGGGCCTTGGCCAGCGCGATCAGCGCGCGGACGTCCCGGACGTCGGCCAGCGCCGGGCCGACGCACAGGATCAGCGGCGACGACTCGATCAGGATGATCGGCGCGACGTCTTTCAGCGGATCGTAGGGCAGCGTCTTCATCAGGTGCCCGTTGACGGCCAGCGGTGCCAGATGGCCGGTGCCGATCGTGTAGCCGTCCGGCGCGGCTTTGGCGATCAGGTCGGTGCCGAGCACGCCGCCGGCGCCGGGCTTGTTGTCGACGACGACCGTCTGGCCCAGTGCGGCGCCCAGCCGTGTGGCGATCTGTCGTGCGCGGATGTCGCCGAATCCGCCGGCCGCGTACGGCACGATCAGGCGCAGTGGCTTGTCCGGCCAGTTGGCGGGGGCGGCAGCCGGCGCGGCCGATTGCGCGATGGCCCGGACCGGCATGGCGGCCGGCACGAGTAGCGGCGCCATCGAAGCAGCCTGCAACCAGTGCCGGCGCGAAAGCGAGAACGGACGGTCTGCCATGGTGTCTCTCTCACGGTGAACGGGGCGGGTGAACGGGGTGAACGGCCTGAACAGGTCGCTGCGCGGCCTCGCTACGCTTCCCCAAACGAAAAACGCCAGCATGATGCTGGCGTTTCGGCATGATCGACAACAGGCGTCCGATCACTTGATCTTGGTTTCCTTGTACGCGACGTGCTTGCGCGCGACGGGATCGAACTTCTTGATCTCCATCTTCTCGGGCTTGGTGCGCTTGTTCTTCGTCGTCGTATAGAAATGACCGGTGCCCGCGGTCGATTCGAGTTTGATCTTTTCACGCATGATGAATGTCCTTGTCTACGCGCAGGGCGTTCAGGTATCTACGCGCAGTGCGCTCAGGCGGCGTCGCGGGCGCGCAGATCGGCCAGCACGACGTCGATGCCTTTCTTGTCGATCAGGCGCAGCGCGGCGTTGGTGATGCGCAGGCGCACCCAGCGGTTCTCGCTCTCGACCCAGAAACGGCGGTTCTGGAGGTTGGGCAGGAAGCGGCGCTTGGTCTTGTTGTTGGCGTGCGAGACGTTGTTGCCGACCATCGGCGCTTTTCCGGTCACTTGGCAGACTTTGGCCATGGGATCACCTTGATACAGTTCGCTGAGGGTCAGACGCTGATGGCTGAGGTCTGACTCGTGCCGGCGCCGGATCGGGCCCGCCAGATCCGGCGCGCCGCGCCGAACCGGTTGGCTGACCACGCGTTTGGTGCGCGGCTTGCATGCAGTAAAGCCCTCGATTATACGAAGATCGACGGTTTCCGTCAATGTCCGGTCGTCCCTGCCGAAGGTGCGCCGATCGAAACCACTGCGCGCGTCGGGGAATTCGAAACGCCCGGCCGGTGGCCCGCAGGTGCCGTGCGCGACCCCTCACTATACTTCGCGGGTGAACGCAAAGAGCCTAGCTGGTGCCCTCGGCCAATACTGGTCGATCCTTCGCCAACGCGTGCAGAACGCGCCGCCCACGACCCGGGCCATCCTATGGGCGATCAGCGCCGGCATGGTATTCAGCGTGCTCAACGCGACGATGCGCGCGCTGACGCAGCAGATGCATCCGTTCCAGACGCAGTTCCTGCGCTACGGTGCGGGGTTCATCGTGATGATCCCGCTGATTCTCAGGCAGGGGATCTCGGTGTACAAGCCCAACGGCATCGCCGGCCAGTTGTGGCGCGGCGTCGTCCACACGGTGGGCCTGATGCTGTGGTTCGCCGCGCTGCCGCACATGGCGCTGGCCGACATGACGGCGATGGGATTCACGACGCCGATCTTCATCATGATCGGGGCAGCGCTGTTCTTCGGTGAGAAGATGATGGCCGCGCGCTGGGTGGCCGCCGGCATCGGTTTCGCCGGCGTGCTGGTCGTTCTCGGTCCGCACCTGCGCGGCGATGGCGGGGTCTATGCGCTGCTGATGCTGATGGCTTCGCCGGTCTTCGCCGGCTCGTTCCTGATCACCAAGGCGTTGACGCGCCGCGACAGCCCGGCCGTCATCGTCGTCTGGCAGTCGATCACCGTCGCGCTGTTCTCGGCGCCGCCGGCGCTGTACTACTGGCAGTCGCCGACGACCGCGCAGTGGGCGTGGATCCTGCTGTGCGGCGTGCTGGGCAGCTTCGGCCACTACTGCCTGACCCGCTCGTTCGCGGCGGCCGACATCTCTGCGACGCAGTCGACGAAGTTCCTGGATCTGGTCTGGGCGACGGTGCTGGGCATCATCGTGTTCGGCGACCGGCCGTCGATGGAAACGCTGGCCGGCGGCGCGGTCATCCTGGCATCGACCTTGTGGATCGCGCGGCGCGAGGCGAGGATGGGGGCGAAGGCTCGGCAGGCGCGGGCTTAGGGCAGCTTAGGGCAGCCCAGGGCGCGTTGACCACGGGCCACAACGCAAGCCTCGATCCAAAGCGCAAGCCTCGACCTTTTGGGCGAGGTCAAGCGAGGCAAGTCCGTTCTGGCGCCGAAGGTGCCCCAAGCCGGTGGCTAGGAAGCTCCCGCCTTCAGGCGGCAGTAACTCACGTTCCGGTCGCGCGCAGGGTGTCGGCGGTAGCCTCGTCGGCCGGATAGAACAGCTCCACGCAGAGTTCTTCGAGCGTGACGTCGCGCGGTGTTCCGAAGCTGGTCAGGGTGGTGAACAGCGACAGCCTTCCCAGCGGAGAGTCCATCACTTGCGGCACGAGCAGCGCCGGGGCGGGCGCCGAAACGGGCGCTTGCAGCACCGCTCGCACGTTCGGATAGTCGAGGACCTCGCGCTCCAGCGCGATCAACGCCGGATCGCCGCTGACCTCGATCGAGCGGCGCAGGTTGCCGAGCAGGTGCGACGCCCATTCCGCGAAATTCACCGTCAGGCGGGACAGGCCGTCCGGGTGCAAGGTGGCGCGATAGACGTTCAATCGCGGTTCGCGCAAGGCCGCTGGTATCCACGCCGCCATCGCCATCGCCGCGTCGTTCGCCAGCACCACGTTCCATTGCCGGTCGAGCACCAGTCCGGGGTAAGGATGGTGAGCCGCCAGCAAGCGCGAGAGCGCCTCCTGCACCGGACGCATGTCGGGGGCATCCAGCGGCCTTTGCGCGTAGCGCGGCGCATGGCCGGCGGCCAGCAGCAGCGCGTTCCTGTCCCGCAGCGGAACTTCCAGTCGCTCGGCCAGCGACAGCAGCACATCGGCGCTGGGCCGGGACCGTTGCGTTTCGATGAAACTCAGGTGCCTGGGCGAGATACCCGCGTCCAGCGCCAGTTCCATCTGGCTCAGGCGGCGACGCTGCCGCCAGTCGCGCAGCAACGCGCCGGCGGTATGGGCCGGCGCCGGAGGGCGCCGAGGCGGATGCTGGAGTTCATTCATGCTCGCTGTCCTATTGTTTCGCGGAGTCGGGCATCCAACGGCCGAGCAGCGCGCCCACCCCGAGCGCCACCGCGGCACAGACGGCGTGCACCCAGGCTTCCGCCAACGCGGCATCCTGCAGTCCGCTACCGCCCAGGGTCGCATACAGCGACCCGAGCGCCGCCGCGCCCACGGCATTTCCGATCCACTGGGCGCTTCCGGTCAGGCCCGACACGCCGCTTCCGCCGCCCCCCACCGCGACGGCCGCCGCGATCAAGGGTGCCATCACCAGGCCGATCGCCAGCCCGGTGACCACCAGCGGCGCCAGCAGCGCGGCCAGCGACGCGCCGCCGGACAACGCGAATCCGAGCCAGCCGTGGCCGGCCGCCAATATCAGGCAGCCGACCGTCATCGACCGCGATCCGAAGCGCGACCGGATCGGTTGCGCCAGCAGCGTCGGCACCAGGAAGGCGGCCACCAGCACGGTGAAGACCGCCGTCGCCGCCAAGGGCCGAAGCCCGTAGTGCGCCGACATCGTCAGGGAGAGAATCAGATAGAACGAGGCGTTGATCGAGTAGAACATCAGCACGGTGACCAGCGCCAACGGAAAGCCCGGGCGCCCGAGGGCGGCGGGATCGATCAGCGGAAGGCGCGTGGGCGCGCGGGCGGCACCGGCGGTCGAAGCCGCGCTTTCATCCCCGATGCGCTCGGATCCCGGCGCCCGAGCGTCCTTCGCGGCGAGGGTCGAACCGCGCCAGACCCATGCCACGCCGATCGCGCCGGCCAGCGCGGACAGAAGGAGCCAGGCCGGCCAGTGCAGCCGCCGGCCTTCGATCAACGGCAGGACGAGCGCGCCCGTCGACGCGCACAGCACGGCGACGCCCGCCCAGTCCAGGCGTGCCCGTGCCGCGGGCGGGCCGCCGGGCGCGCGAAGACTCAGCCCGATGAGCAAGGCCGACAGCGCATTGACGAGGAACGGCAAACGCCATCCCGCCTGCCATGGGTCGTATTCGATCGCCAGGCCGGCCACCAGTTGACCGACCGCGGGCCCGAGGCCGAGCGCGATGCCGTAGCCGACGAATCCCCGCTGGCGCTGGATCGGATCGGGCGCCTGCGCCAGCAGAGTCAGCACCTGCGAGGACAACATGGCCGCCGCCAGCCCCTGCAGCGCGCGGCAGGCGATCAGTGCCTGCGCATCGGCGACCAGCCCCGCGGCGAGCGTCGTGGCGGCGAAGGCCAGCATGCCGCGGCGAAACGCCTGCCATGCGCCCCAGACTTCGGCCAGCCGGCTGCCGGCCAGCAGGGCCGAGCCGAAACACAGTCCGTACGCCGCGACGATCCATTGCAACTGCGCGGGCGTCGCGCCGAGGTGGCGAGCAAGCGCGGGCAGCGAGATGTTGACCGAGAAGAAATCGTAGGTCGTCACGAACACGCCGCCCAGCAGCAGGACGGTGCGGGCCGTGATCGGCGGTTGGCGGGCGATGCCCGGGGATATTCGGGTGGACATGGGAACGATCATGTCGGCCGGGGAAAGCCGAGTCGATTACCTGGCAGGTAATGCACCGTTACCTGGCAGGTAATGCGCCGGCCGCTACAGCCAGCCCTTCTCCGCGAACGACAGCGATGCGTTGCCGGCGATGATCAGGTGATCGAGCACCGGGATGTCGAGGCTGGCCATCGCGGTCTTCAGGCGATCGGTCAGCAGCCGGTCGGACGCGCTGGCCTGCGCGACGCCGGACGGGTGGTTGTGCGCGAGGATCAGTGCGGCGGCGTTCAGTTGCAGCGCCCGGCGGGCGACCTCGCGCGGGTAGACGGCCGCCTGGTTCAGCGTGCCGCGAAACAGCTCCTCGGCCACCAGCAACCGGTGCTGGCTGTCCAGGAACAGCACCGCGAAGACCTCGTGCGGCCGGTCGCGCAGCCACAGCGACAGGAAGTCTCGCACGGCCTGCGGCGTCGTCAGCGCGTCGCGATCGCGCAGCCGCTCGGCCAGGCTGCGGCGCGTCATTTCGACAGCGGCCTGCAGCACCGCCCAGCGGGCCGGGCCCAGGCCGCCCACCTCGCAGAATTCGCCGATACCGCAGGCCAGCACCGCGTGCAAGGAACCGAAGCGGGTCAGCGTTGCGCGGGCCAGGTCGATGACATGGCAGCCGGGCACGCCGGTGCGCAGGAACACGGCCAGCAACTCGGCATCGGTCAGCCTTGCCGCGCCCTCGGCGATCAACCTTTCGCGCGGGCGTTCGGACGCGGGCCAATCGCGCAGTGACAGCGTCGTCGATTCGGGCATCGGGGCAATCTCGGATCAGGGGAATGGTTTCGGGGGATAGCTTCGGGAAGACGGCTTCGGGAGATGGCTCGGGACGAAAGCTGGGGGCGAAAGCTCGGGGTGATGGCGTGCGGCGATGGCTTCGGGGAGGATTTACGGAAGCGGTTTCGGAGGGGGAGTGCAAACGCGAACACGGTCGGCGATTGGGGACAACCCCGAAACAACGGGACGGCCGGGTAAAATGACGGATCAGCAATGCTTGTGCGGCGCCGTGCTGGTCCGAGCCGGGCCGGCGGCGGCGCCCACCGATGACCATGCGACCAAATGAGGGCTCAGCGCCCGAAGCGGGTGGTTCGCCCGCTTCTCCCACCACAGAGACCGCCGCCGAGACCGCCGCGCGTGTCGGACCCGGTGCGTTCCTGACGCTGCACTACCGGATCAGTCTTGCAGACTCCGGCGAGGATGTCGTTAGTACGTTCGGCGGCAATCCGGCCACGCTGCAACTGGGGATTGGCCAGATGGCCGAGCCGCTCGAAGACTGCCTGATCGGCCTCGGCGAGGGCACGCTCCAGCAGTTCGACCTGCCGTGCGAAGCCGCCTTCGGCCCGCGCAATCCCGAGCTCGTCCAGACCGTGTCGCGCGCGATGCTCGAGCAGAACAGCCCGACCGACACGCAGTACGAGCCGGGCGACCTGGTCGACTTCCCGGCGCCGGACGGCGGCCGATTCGCCGGCGTGCTCAAGCGCATCGACGACACGCAGGCCGTTTTCGATTTCAACCACCCGCTGGCCGGCCGTCCGATCCGGTTCGAGGTCCGCATCCTGAGCGTGCTATGAGTGCTCCTCCCATCATCGATCCGACGATCCAGGCCCGCGGCGCGCTGTCGCGCGTCGACCTGGACGACGTGCCGGCGACGCTCGACGGCGCGGGCGACGCGGTGGCCGCCGAAGCGCTGCTGGCGCAACCCCGTGGGTTCTGCGCCGGCGTCGACCGCGCGATCGAGATCGTCGAGCGCGCGCTCGAGCGCTTCGGCGCGCCGATCTACGTGCGCCACGAGATCGTCCACAACGCGCATGTCGTCGGCGATCTGCGCGACAAGGGGGCGGTATTCGTCGACGAGCTCGACCAGGTGCCCGATGGCGCGACGGTGATCTTCAGCGCGCACGGCGTGGCGCGCGCGGTACGCGACCAGGCGCTGCAGCGCGGGCTGCAGGTGTTCGACGCGACCTGCCCGCTGGTCACCAAGGTGCACGTCGAGGTCGCCAAGATGCGCCGCGAAGGGCGCGAAGTGGTCATGATCGGCCATGCCGGCCATCCCGAGGTCGAAGGGACGATGGGGCAGGTCGATGACGGGATCCACCTGGTCGAGACGGTCGACGACGTGGCCCGGTTGCGGGTCGGCAACCCCGATCGCCTGGCGTTCGTCAGCCAGACGACGCTGTCGGTCGACGACTGCCGCGGCGTCATCGAGGCGCTCAAGCAGCGGTTCCCGAGCATTGCCGAGCCCAAGAAGCAGGACATCTGCTATGCGACGCAGAACCGCCAGGACGCGGTGAAGTTCATGGCGCCGCAATGCGACCTGGTGCTGGTCATCGGTTCGCCGACCAGTTCGAACAGCAGCCGCCTGCGCGAGGTGGCCGAGAAGATGGGCTGCGAGGCGCGGCTGATCGAATCGGCCGATGCGCTGCTGCCGGCCTGGCTCGAGGGCAGGAAGCGGATCGGCGTGACGGCCGGCGCGTCGGCTCCGGAGCGGCTCGTCAACGACCTGATCGCGCGACTGCGCGAATGGGGCGTGCGCAGCGTGCGCGCGCTGCCGGGGGCCGAAGAGCACGTGTCGTTTCCGCTGCCCAAGGGGCTGAATCCGAAGGATTGATCCCGCTAGGTCGATCCCGCTAGGTCGATCCCGATAAAGCCGATCCTGAAGGGGCTTTGTCTACCGGCCCCGGCTTCCCTAGATTCCTCGGCCGATCGTGCCGACGTAGGACACCTCCGGCAACGGGCGGCCGTCCATCCGGGTGACGGGGCGTCCGTCGGGGTCGGGGTCGCCCCATTTTTTACCTATTTCTACAATTCCGTCGGTATTTGCCGGTTAGTTCCGGTCATGTCCGTAGGAGTGTGGAATGGTGACGACTGTGGACGAGAGGCGCTCGACGGGTGCGATGCGCCGCGGAATGCACGGCATCGTGCGGATCGAGGCGATGGCGATGCTCGTGCTGCTGCTGACCGGCACGCTGGCGATCGTGGGTCTGCACGCGCGCGCGGCGCAAAACCGCTTCGATGGGTTGCTGCAGATCCGGGCGGCGGAACTCGCGGCCGAACTGGTCGCCGAGATCCGCACGACGTCGTCGGCGGTTCGCCCCCGCGCGTTCGACAGCGCCCAGCACGGGCCGCGCTACGCGCATTGGCTCCGGAAACTGCAATCCGGCCCGGTCGCGCTGCCCGGCGCGATCGAGCATCCGCCGACGGTCAGCGTCGTGCACGGCCGCGCGCGCGACGGCGACCCGCGCCAGATGATCGCCGAGGTCACGATCACGATCTATTGGCAGCATCGTGGCAGGGACGTTCACCGGCACGTGACGACGGTCAGGATTCCTGATCCGGTGACGTGACGGGACGGACCGTGGGCCGGATAAGGGAAAAGGGGCGCTCGAACCTGACGCGGGCGGGTATGGCGGGAGCGATCATCGCCGCGGCCGCGATGGCGATTGGTGGCCTCAATGGTTCGCCGGGCCGCGGATGGGGTGACCCGGCCGCCGCCGGAACGGGACGCCAGGCGGAAGCCGCGCGAGGCGGGTTGGCCGCGTTCGAGCGCAGCGTGGTCAACGCGGGGGCAGGCCTGCTCGCGCGCGCCGAGGCGGGCCGCGGCGGTGCGGAATCGATGCCGGCGCCGCTCGGATGCGGGCTGATGATCGGTTCGCAGGCCCTGGCCGTCGCGCCGGTGCTCGTACAGGGCGGCCGCGATCGATTCGCGTCGGACTCGGTGATCGTGATGGCCGGCGCCAGCCCGACGATGCCCGCTCCGGTGGCTGTCGTCGGCGATGGACCGGTGCTGCCGGAGAACACGCGAACGCTGCGGCTGGCGGCGGCGCACGGGGTTCGGACCGGCGATCGCCTGTTGGTCTACGGGCGGGCCGCAGAGGGAGCGCCGGGATTGCGTTGCGCGATCCTGCGCGTCGCGAGAGCGCTGCCGGACGAGCCGCTTGCCGAGGGCGATTCTTCGACGCCGGAGGCGGTTGGCGTGGCATTGGCGGAGCCGCTGCCGGTCGCGTTGCGCGGCGCCGGGGTCGTCCACCTGGGGGCGGCACCCGAGTTCGTCCGGCTGCGGGTCGACGGAGCCGGGCGCCTGGTCGTCGAGGATCTGCTCGAACCCGCGGCGCCGCGGCGGGTGCTGGCCCAATCCATCGGCGGCCTGCGCGTGCAGTTGGGCGTCGATACGGATCGCGACGGAGTGGTCGATCTGTGGTTGAACGCGGACGATGGCCGGGCCGATCGCGCGATGCGCGAGGGCCGGATCGGCGCGCTGCGCGTCGGGGTCCTCGGCATGCCGGATGACAGCGACGCCGGTTGCGGCGTTCGAGGCGAGGTCGTCGTGCTAGACGCGGTGCCCGGCATGTCCGATGCGGGGCTCCCGGCGATGCCGGCCAGCCCGGCGCTGGCGGTGTTGCCGGATACGGCACGGCAGCCGGGACGTGACGACACGGTCGCCGAGGCGGCGGATTGCGCGCTCGCCGCCTCGGCGACGGCCGTGATCCCTTTGCGCAACGTGATCGCGGGGGCCGGATGACGAGCGCGAGCCGTCTGCGTTCGGGGGCCGTGTCCGCCGATCAGGCGTCCGATCCGCGCCGGGCGATGCGGATCCCGGCGCTGATCGTCCTGGCGGCGATGCTCGCCGCGGGGGCCGTGCTGCTGCACGACGACGTCCGGCAGCGCGAGGTCCTGCGGGCGCGTTGGCAGCGTGCCGCGATCCAGGAAGTCGATGCCGCGCTGAACGACGCGATGCTCGTGTACCTCGGGCGTGGCGGCCCGGTCGAGCTGCGAGTCGAGGATAGCGACCGGACCGATGCGGCGATCCGTTACTACGCGACCGAACAAGCTCTGGACGTCGATGGCTTGCCGCGCGTGCTGTCGGCGGCGCGAACGCCCGATTGGCGCGCCGGCGAGCCCTTGCCCACCGGCTGGCCCGGCGAATCGGTCAACGCCGGCTCGGGGTTGCTGCGACGCTATGTGATCGAGCGCCTGTGCACTCGTCCCGGTCCGCCGTCGACCGGCGCCTGCCGGATGGTCCGGACATCGGTCGATCCGGGTTGCCGCGCCGACGCCGGCGCGGCGGATTCCCCGTCCGCCTGCGCATGGCGCGAGGGCGCGGGTCAGCCGTACCTGCGGATCACGGTGCGCATCGACGGCCAGCACCAGGCGATCGTCTATGGGCAGGCGCTGGTGAAGCCCCGCACGGCCAGCGCCGCCAGCGTCCGGATCCTTACCCCTTAGTTTCCCCTTGGTTGCCCCTTGCTTACCCGCCGTCATGCTCGCGGCGGGGCGCGATTCTCAGCCTGGATTCTCAGCCAGGTGTCTCAGCCTGGTTCGTGGCCGGGCGCCGATTGCAGGCTGCGCAGCAGCGCCGCCGCGAGTTCGGCCCGGGTGAACGGCTTGCGCAGCACCGGCCCGTCGGACGCCGCGTCCGGCGTCTGGTCCGGAAACCCCGACATCACGACGATGCTGAGCGACGGCAGGTGCTGCCGCGCGTGACGGGCCAGGTCCAGCCCGGATCTGCCGGCGCCCAGCGCGATGTCGGTCAGCAGCAGCCGGTAAGGACGCCCCAGCCGTTGCGCGGCCGACAAGTGTTCGATCGCCGATTCGGCGTCCGGGCATTCGCTGACTTCGCATCCCATCGCCGCCAGCAGGAGCCGCGTTGCCACGCGTACGTCCGGATCGTCCTCGACGAGCAGGACCGGCATGTGGGCGGGCAACTGCTCGCACCCGGCCGCCGCCGGATGCAGCGTCGACAGGCCGAGCGATTCGGGCAGGTACAGCGTGACGGTCGTGCCGGCACCCGGCGCGCTGATGATCGCGGCGGTGCCGCCGGACTGACGGGCGAAGCCATAGACCGTCGACAGCCCCAGCCCCGTTCCGCGGCCATGGGACTTGGTCGTGAAGAACGGCTCGAACGCGCGCTCGCATACGGCCTCGGTCATGCCGGTGCCGGTGTCGGTCACGGCGATGGCCACGTAGCGCTGCGCGGCGGCCGGCGCATCGGAGCGCGGCCGGTCCGGGCCCTGGGCATCGCGCAGCTCGTCGGGCAGCGCCACGCCCGCGCGGGACGTGAAGCGCAGCGTCCCGCCGTCCGGCATCGCGTCGCGGGCGTTCAACGCGATGTTCAGCAGTGCCGCCTCCAGTTGGCCGGCATCGACGCGGCAGGCGCAGGGCCGCGCGTCGACCTGGATCGCGATGCGCGTATCGAGCGTGCGTCGCAGCAGGCTCGTCAGCGAAGCCAGCAATTCGGCGACGTCGACGACCGTCGGCTGCAATCGCTGCCGGCGTGCGAAGGCCAGCAGCTTGCCGGTCAGCTCGGCGCCGCGGCGCGTCGCGCGGATCGCCGCATCGACCAGCGGCTGCGACGCGGCGTCCTCGGTGCAGGCCGGCATCTCCTGCAACACCTGGAGGTTGCCCGATATGACGGTCAGCAGGTTGTTGAAGTCGTGCGCGATGCCGCCGGTCAACTGGCCGACGCTGTCCAGCTTCTGCGAGTGGTTCAGCGCCTCTTCGGTCCGCGCGCGCTGCAGCGTCGTCGTCACGATGCTGCCAACCGAATCGAGGAACTGCGCGGCTTCGTCGCTGAACGCGCGCAGGCTGCGCGATGCGACGATCAGTGCGCCCGACGGCCGGCCCCGATCGGACAAGGGCACGGCCAGCAGGCTCGACAAGCCGTGGGTCAGGGCAAGCGGCGCGAGCGGTACCGCATGCTCCTGGGCCAGGTCGGCGATGCGGACGGGTTCGCCGGTCGCCATCACGTGGCCGACCAGCGTGCGCGCGACGTCGTCGCACGGCAGCGTCGCGATCGATTCGGCCAGCCCCCGGGCCGCCAGCACGCGCAGCAGCGACCGGTGGCTCTCGAACACGATGATCGCGGCCGTCTCCAACTGCAATGTATCGGCCACGGCGGCCGGCACCTGGTCGAGCAGGCCCTGGGGTTCGCGCGCGTTGACCGCCAGCCGGCCGAGCTGCGCCACGCATTCGGCGAAGCGCGCCCGTTGCAGCGCCTGCTTGACGCGCGGGTAGTCGTCGACGGCGCGAATGGCGGCGACCACATAGGCCGGACCCGACGGCGCGCCGTCGGCGCGCAGCGGGCTGAGCGAGATCTCGACGGTGACTTCGCTGCCGTCGCGGCGCCGGCCGCGCAGATCGATGCGAGTGCCCATCGGGCGCGATGTCGGCGCCTTGCCGTAGGCGTGGCGGTAGGCCGCATGCCGGGGGCGCATCGAATCGGGGACCAGCTCGTCGACCGGGCGCCCGATCAGCGTGTCACCTGGGTAATCGAACAATTGGCGTGCCGCCGGATTGGCCAGGACGATGATGCCCTGCGCGTCCACCATCAGCAGGCCATCGGGGTAAGCGCCGAACAGCGAACGATAGACCGCCAGTTCGTCGATGCCGGGCGGCGGCGGCACGGCTGTCCGCGCTGGGTCGCCGCCGCTCATGGATACGCGTGCACGCGCGGCACGAAGACGTAGCCGACGCTGCGTACCGACTTGATCATCGGCGTGGCGTCCGGATCGGGCGCGAGCTTCTTGCGCAGCCGCGCGACCTGGACGTCGATCGTGCGATCGAACGGCCGGGCGTCGCGTCCGCGTGTCTGCTCGAGTAGGTAATCGCGCGTCAGCACGCGGCCCGCGCTGCGCACCAGCACGCCGAGCAGGTCGAACTCGCCCGTCGTCAGCGGCACGTCGCGTCCCGCGGGATCGGTCAGCGTGCGCGCGCCGGTATCGAGCACCCAGTCGGCGAAGACCATCCGCTCGACCATCGGACCGGCGGCGGCATGGCCCGCGGCCGACCCGCTCGGTACCGGGGTGTTGCCGTACCCGGGTCTTGCCGGGCCCGGAGCAGCGGCAGCGGCTGCCGGGCTGCCGGGGCCCGTAGCGGCCGGGCTGGCGGGGGAGGTGGCCGTAAAGACTTCGTGGGAGCCGGCAGGCGCCGGAAAAGCCGCCGGCACGTCGTGGAATCCCGGGATCGAGGGGGGGCTTCCGGTCCGGTCCGCCGGCACGGCGGACGACGCCGCAGCGGGGAGGCTCGCACCTTCGGGCGGCGACGAGACGACCCGGCGCAGAACGGCATTGACGCGCGCGAGCAGTTCGCGCAGATCGAAGGGCTTGGTCACGTAGTCGTCGGCACCGACCTCCAGCCCGACGATCTTGTCGACCGCGTCGCCGCGCCCGGTGACGATGACCAGGCCGCATTGCCAGCGTCCGCGGATCTGCCGGGCGATCGACAGGCCGTCCTCGTCCTGCAGGCCCAGGTCCAGCAGGATCAGCGCCGGCGGATCGGCCTGCATCAGCGCCATCAACTCGGCGCCCGATGCCAACTGGCTGACACGGAACCCGCGTCCGCACAGGTAATGCCCGAGCAGGGTCCGGATGTCGGCTTCGTCGTCGACGACGGCTAGATGGATCTTTTCGGTCACCGGCGCATGGTAGCCAGCAACCCGCCCCCGATCAACTTGGTGAGTCGCAGGTACTGGGTACCGTCGCGCGCGCCGACGCAGGCTGCACGCGAGCCAGCGACGTGCGGGCCCGTTCGACGGCCTCGGGCGAATCCTGGACCAGGATCAGCAGCCGGTCCTGGGCCAGCGCGTTCTGGTAGTCGATCGCCTGGTCGCGGGACGCGCCGATGCTCCACAACGCCAGCGCCATCGGAGAATCGCCGACGACGCCCTCGGCACCGCGCAGGCCGGCCGCGATGGACAGCGTGAACGGGCCCGCCGCCACGATGAGCCCGACCGGCGGCAGCAGGAAGACCGCGGGCGACGTCAACCGCGTCCACGCTTCGTGCCAGGGGGACGCCAGCGCACCGCTGAGCTTGAGCCTGCCGCCGATCGTATAGATGCCGCCGGCCTGGCCCGCGGCGAAATGCGGGCGGCCGATCAGCGACAGGCGGTCGGCGCCGAGGCCGTCGGCCAGCAGCGTGCGCAGGCTGGTCGCCGCGATGTCGTCGTCATCGCAGACAGCGATCAGCGGCTCATGACCGTACCGGCTGTCCATCACCGACTCCGATGTTCTCGACGAACAGCGTCAGCGCGCCCGCGTCGGGGATGCGGATCTCGCGCCGCCGGCGTTCGTCGAAACGGATCAATTGCAGTCGTGCCAGCCGCGACAACGCGCGGCTGACCGTCTCCAGCGTCATGCCGAGGAAGTTGCCGATCTCGGCGCGCGTCATCCTGAGCGAGATCTGGTCCGAGCGCAGGCCGTGCCGCGCCAGCGTATCGGCCCAGTTGCGCAGGAAGTCGGCGACCCGGGCATCGGCCGGCAGCGTGCATAGCGACATCATCGCTTCGCGTTCGCGGCTGATCTCGCGGCTCATCGCCGCATGCAGGCCGGCCAGCAGGGACGGCGCTTCGCCGCAGGCCTGCAGCAGCGCGTCATAGGGCACGGCCCAGACCTCGCCGGTGTCCATCGCGATCGCGTTGCAGCCGTACTGGCCGGCCGCGATGCCGTCCAGCCCGAGCCAGTCCTGGCGCAGGTTCAGCCCGACCAGTTGCTCGCGCCCGTCGCGCGACAGGCTGACGATCTTGAAGAACCCCGAGTGGACGAAATACAGCAGCCGGAACGGATCGCCGACGCGGTAGACGTACTCGGACGCGTGCACGATCCGGCGCTGCACCGGCAGCAGTCGCAGCAGCAGCTCGCGCGGATCGTCGCTGCTCGACGGGGCCGCGTCACGGGCCGCTTCATGGACCGACAGGGCGGCGGGCAGCGCGGCGGGACGGAGAATCGGACGGGACATGGCGAAAGACGGCGCAAGGCCGGTCGGCTCGGCGAGCAACGCCACCAGCTTAGGCACCGTCGGCAACACGACGCTGACCGCAGTGCTACGTTCGGTAACAGAACGTGAACGGTTCGTATCAGGGACGAAGGGCGCGAGGCGCTTTCCTACGCGGGCAGGGTCCGCGCGCCGATCGGCGGCGGACGCGATGCAGGGTAACTTGACCGGACCGGGTCTTCGCGGCTTCTTCGCCGCTTCTTCGTCAGCCGCTTCTTCGTCATTATCGTCATGGGTTCTACCGCCGCCACCGTACGATCGTTCGTCCGGCGACGTCCGTGGGTCGTCGCGGGATCGGCATCGTTGATCCTCGCCATGACGCTATGGGCCGTCTTCGACTGGGATCGGTTGCGGCCGCCGCTCGAACGCCTGCTCGGCGACCGGCTCGGACGGCAGGTCAGCGCTTCGCGCCTGGACGTACGCCTCTGGTGGCCACCGCGCATCCGTATCGAGAACCTGCGGATCGCGAATGCCGAGGGGTTCGGCGACGCGCCGATGGCGCGCATCGGCACGCTGGAATTCACGGTGTCGCCGCGCGATGCATGGTCGCGCCGGCTGGTCTTGCCATCGCTGGCGATCGACGATGCGGACGTACTGCTCGAACGCCGCGCCGATGGCGCCGGCAACTGGATGCTGTCGCCGGCGCCCGGTTCGTCTTCCTCGCGCGAGGGCGACAGTGACGGGCAACAGGCCGAGCCGGTGCGGATCGAGCGCCTGTCGATCGACCGCGGGCGGATCCGCTACCGCGACGTCCCGATGGACTTCGACCTGGACCTGCACGCCGATACCGTCGATCCCGACGCGAACGGCCGCCGTGCGAGCGACGGCCCGCCGCTGCTGACCCGGCTGCGCTTCGGCGGCCACTATCAACGCGCGCGTTTCGACGGCGAGGCGATGGCCGGCGACGTGCTGAGCCTGCAGCGCTCGGGCGCGTTCTTCCCGATCCGTGGCCATCTGACGGCCGGCACGACGCGGCTGTCGATCGACGGGCGCGTCGCCGACATCATGCACCTGGGCGGCGTCGACGTGCGGCTCGCGATGCAAGGACAGACGCTCGGCAACCTGTATCCGTTCCTGCTGCTGCCGTTGCCGGCGACGCCGCCTTATCGACTCGCCGGCCGGCTCGTGCTGGTCGACGGCCAGTACCGTCTGACCGAGCTGGACGGAAAGATCGGTTCGACCGACATCGGTGGCGAGGCCCGCTATACGCCGCGCGCCGGGCGGCCGTTGCTCGAGGCCGACCTGCGCAGCCGGCAGCTCGTGATGGCCGACCTGGGGCCGTTGATCGGTGTGCAGACCAAGGCCGGCGGCGACAAGACCGCTTATGACCAGCAAAACACGGCGACGCGCTCGCGGGCGCAGCAGACCGAACGGCGGAACAACGCCGACCGGATGCTGCCGGCCGGACGCTTCGATCCCGAGCGGCTGCGCGCGATCGATGCTGACGTCAAGCTCACCGCCGGCAAGCTGAAGCTGACCGACGACCTGCCGCTCGAGACGCTGGACGCGGCGTTGCGGCTCGAGGACGGCCGGCTGCGGCTGGCTCCGTTCAAGTTCGGGTTCGCCGGCGGGGTGATCGATGCGCAGGCGCAGTTGGACGGCCGCCGGCCGGAACTCGATTCGACAGTCAGGATCGACGTGCGCGGGCTGCAGGTCGCGCGGCTGGTCCCCGATTCGCCGACGCTCGCGCAGGGTGCCGGGGCGGTCACCGGCCGGCTCGAACTGCGCGGGCGCGGCAACTCGATCGCCGACGCCGCCGCCAAGGCCGACGGATCGCTGGCGGCGGTCATCGACGGCGGCCGGATCTCGAATCTGCTCGATGCGGCGGCCGGCCTGAATGGCGGCAAGGTGCTGGCGCTGCTGCTCGGCGGTGATCGCGACATCCGGCTTCGTTGCGGCGGCGTGGCGTTCGACGTCCGCAAGGGGCAGGGCCAGTCGACGATGCTCGTCGTCGATACCGAGCAGACGCAGATCGTCGGGGACGGACGCTTCGATCTCGATACCGAGCGCTTCGACCTCAAGGTGGTTCCGCGTCCCAAGCAGGCGGGCATCCTGTCGCTGCGCACGCCGGTCCATCTGTACGGATCGTTTCGCGATCCGGACTACCGGCTCGAGAAGCTGCCGCTGGCCGCCCGGCTCGGCGGGGCGCTCGCGCTGGCCACCGTCGCGCCGCCCGCCGCGCTGCTCGCCTTGATCGAGACCGGCGGCGGCGAAACCACCGATTGCGGCCGTTTGCTGAAGCAGGCCCATAGTCGGGTCGATCGATGATCGTCGCCGATCCATCCGTCGGCCCGCTCGCCGGCCTCGGCGCCCAACGATGTCATGATGCCGGGCATGCATCCACTGGAACCGATCCGTCTTGCGTCCGCGCGGTCGCTGATCCGCGCGGTCTTTTCCGCCACTTCTTCCATTTCCCTATCGGGGCTCCTAGCGTTGGGGCTGACGACGGCGACCGGCGCGCTCGCGCAGCCGCCGCGGCCGGCACCTGCGATCGCGCCGGCCGCCGCCACGGTCCGCCCCGACGTGGCGGCTTGTGTCGAGCAGCCGGCGCGCGCCGTCTTGCACGGCACGCTGCCGCGGCTGGCCGAACGGCTTCGCGCCGGGCGCGGCGCGACGATCGTCACGATCGGTTCGTCGTCGACGGCCGGCGCATTCGCGACCTCGATCCAGGCCACGTATCCGTCGCGACTGGCGGTCGAACTGCTGCGGCAGTTTCCCGGCCAGTCGATCCGCGTCATCAACAGCGGCGTCAACGGCGAGGAGGTGGCCGAGATGCTGCGCCGGTTCAAGGCCCAGGTCTTCGACTATCGGCCGGACCTCGTGATCTGGCAACTGGGTACCAACGCGTTGTTGCGCGGCATCGATACCGACGCGTTCGAGCGCGGTGTGCACGAGGGACTCGTTCGGATCCGCAGCGCCGATACCGACGTGATCCTGATGAATCTCCAGTTCGTGCCGCGCGTCGAGGCGCATGCCGGCAAGCAGCAGATGCTCGAACGCATCGACCGGCTCGCGAAGGCGGATGGCGTGTCGGTATTCGACCGTTATGCGGTGATGCGCGGCTGGGCCGATGCGCTGGGCAGCGACTATCACCTGATGATCGCGCCGGATGGCCTGCACCAGAACGACTGGTCGTATCGGTGCCTGGCCCGCGAACTGGCGAACGCGATCGGCGATGCGGTGCGTCGCGCCGACCGGGAGGTGGCGGCCGCCGATGCGCGTGGCGCGGCCGGGATCGGCGTGTCGGCACGCCGCTGAGCCCGAGCGGGGGACGCCGATGAGCGCGTCCCGGTCGATGCGGGCTCCATCCGCGGTGAACGGTGCCGAGGACGACCTGGTCGTCGTGCGGCCGGAAGGCCTGTACTGCCCGCCGGGCGACTTCTTCATCGATCCGTGGAGGCCCGTCGATCGCGCGGTCATTACCCATGCGCATGCCGACCACGCGCGGGCCGGCCATCGGCACTATCTGGCGCATGACGATGCCGCCGGCGTGCTGCGTCGCCGGCTCGGCGACGGCATCGCGTTGCAGACGCTGCCGTATGGCGAGCCGGTCACGCATCGGGGCGTCCGCGTGTCGCTGCATCCGGCCGGCCACGTGCTCGGGTCGGCCCAGATCCGGCTCGAACATGCGGGCCGCGTCTGGGTCGCGTCGGGCGACTACAAGACGCAGGCCGACGGCACCTGCCCGCCGTTCGAGCCGGTGCGCTGCGACGCGTTCATCACCGAATCGACGTTCGGGCTGCCGGTCTATCGATGGCCGTCGCCGGCCACGCTGCTCCGGGAGATCCTCGACTGGTGGCGCGCCAATGCCGACGCGGGCCGCGCCTCGGTGCTGTACTGCTACGCGTTCGGCAAGGCGCAGCGGATCCTGCATGCGCTGGCCGGGGAGGGGGAGGGCGAAGGGACCGCGATCGGTCCGATCCTCGTGCATGGCGCGATCGACGTGCTGAACGACGCTTACCGCGCGGCCGGCGTGCGCTTGGCGCCCTGCCTCCGCGTCACCGGGCTCGACGACCGACGTGCCGGCCATCCCCGCGCGCTCGTGCTGGCGCCGCCATCGGCGCAGGGCACGCCATGGCTGCGCCGGTTCGGTGATCATGCGGACGCATTCGCCAGCGGCTGGATGCAGCTTCGCGGCACGCGGCGGCGGCGTGGCGTCGATCGCGGTTTCGTCATGTCCGACCATGCCGACTGGCCGGGCCTGCAGGCCGCGATCGCGGCGACCGGTGCATCGCGCGTGTTCGTCACGCACGGTCACGTCGACGTCATGGTCCGCTGGCTGAACGAACGAGGGCTGGCCGCGCGGGGTTTCGCGACCGGCTATGGCGACGAAGAGGACGGTAAGGACGATAGGAACGATAAGGACGCCGGCGATGGCGATGGCGATGGCGATGGCGATGGCGAACGTGACAAAGGCCCCGGCGCTCCCGACGGTGCCGATGCGCTGTCCGGTCCGCGCGAGGAAGGCGCGGCGTGAAAGCCTTCGCCGCCCTTTATCGCGAACTCGACGCCAGCACGTCGAATCTCGCCAAGCAGGCGGCGTTGCAACGCTATCTGCGCGCCGCCGATCCCGCGGACGCCGCCTGGGCCGTCTACTTCCTGGCCGGCGGCAGGCCGCGCCAGGCGGTGCCGACCCGCTGGCTGCGCGAGCAGGCGCGGCTGGCGGCCGGCCTGCCCGAATGGCTGTTCGACGAAAGCCATGATGCGGTCGGCGACCTGGCCGAAACGATCGCGCTGCTGTTGCCGCCGACGGCATCGGCCGGAGAAGGGTTGCCGCTATCGATCTGGATCGAACACCACCTGCTGCCGCTGCGGGGCCTGCCTCCCCCGGAGCAGGCCGAGCGTCTGCAGGCGCAGTGGCGATCGTTGGCCGATGCCGAGCGGCTCGTCTACTTCAAGCTGATGACGGGCGCCTTTCGCGTCGGGGTCTCGCGCCTGCAGGTCACGCAGGCGCTGGCCGCCGTCGGCGGACTCGATCCCAAGTTGGTCGCCCAGCGCCTGGTCGGCTATACGCGGATCGGCGCGCGCCCATCGTCCGGCGACTATCTCGCCCTGATCGCGCCGCCGAGCGGCGCGGCGGCCGAAGGCACGCAACCTTACCCGTTCTTCCTCGCGCATCCGTTGCAGCTCGCCGACGATCGCTTCGAGGCGGCGCTCGGGCCGGTGGACGACTGGCTCATCGAATGGAAGTGGGACGGCATCCGCGCGCAGATCGTCAAGCGCGCCGGCCTCGTCGCGATCTGGTCGCGCGGTGAAGAACTGGTGACCGACCGTTTCCCTGAACTGGCGACGGCCGCGCAGCGCCTGCCCGACGGCACCGTGCTCGACGGCGAGATCGTCGTGTGGCGCGATCCGCCGGTCGTGCCCTCGGCCGCGGTGCCGCCTCCGGCGCGCTCCGGCACATGCGGCGATGCGCCGATCGGTCCGCCGGTCGACGCATCCGGTGTTTCGGCTCGCACGCCGCTGCCCGATGACGGACCGCCGCGTGGCGTACAGCCGTTCAGCGAGCTGCAGCGGCGCATCGGCCGCAAGACGCTAGGCGCCCGCCTGCTGCGCGATACGCCGGTCGTGCTGCTCGCCTATGACCTGCTCGAAGCCGACGGCGCCGATCTTCGCGCGCGATCGCTGGCGCTGCGCCGCGAGCGGCTCGATGCACTGCTGGCGGCGATCGGCGATCCGGCGCTGCGGCCCAGCCCGCTGCTGCGGGCCGTCGACTGGCGCGATTGCGCGCGGTTGCGGGCGCATGCGCAGCCCGGCGGCGTCGAGGGACTGATGCTGAAGCGGCGCGACGGCGCTTATGGCATCGGCCGCACGCGCGACGTGGGCTTGTGGTGGAAATGGAAGATCGATCCCTTGTCGGTCGACGCGGTGCTGATCTACGCGCAGCGCGGCCATGGCCGCCGGGCCAGCCTGTATACCGACTACACGTTCGCGCTGTGGGACGCGCCGCCGCAGACGCCGGAACGCCGGCTGGTGCCGTTCGCCAAGGCGTACTCGGGGCTGAGCGATGCCGAGATCGCCCGCGTCGACGCGATCGTCCGCAGGACCACGATCGAGACTTTCGGGCCGGTACGCCATGTGACGCCCACGCTGGTCTTCGAACTCGGCTTCGAGAACATCGCCCGCAGCACGCGGCACAAGAGCGGCATCGCGGTGCGGTTTCCCCGGATGCTGCGCTGGCGGCTCGACAAGCCGGTCGATGAGGCCGATACGCTGGCCGACCTGCTCGCGTTGCTGCCGGCGGCGCGGTGACGCCCGGCCGCGGTCACTCCTGCTGAACGAAGATCGCCCTCGCCGATCCGGCCTTCGCGGTCGTCGTCGTCGACAGCCCGATGCCGCCGAACGTGAAGCCGCCTCCGCCCCCGCCGCCGGTGCCCACGCCAGTGCCGACCGACCCGGACGGCACGTCGCCGGCCGATTCGAGCAGCACGCCGTTGGCGCCGAGCTTCGCGGCTTCTTCCTTCAGGCGCTTGACGAGCACATCCATCTGCGCCTGGTCCGAGAACGTGAACGAGCCGCGGCTCGAACTCTGGATCAGCGCGATCTCCTCGTACTGCCGCGGCGGGTGCGTATACAGCCGGACCTGATCGGCGGTGATCGCGGCTCGCGGCTTGCCGGTGACGAGCGTCGACGTCGACGCGCACGCGCCGAGCACGGCGATCGACATCAGCATCGCGCCGGCTCGCAGCACGGCGCGCGTTCGCGGCGAAGCGCCTGCCGTGCGGTCCGGTGACGCATGGCGTTCGCCGGATCGCGAGGCGCGAGCGGGCGCGGGCGCGAGGGTGAGGAAGGATCGGGGCATGGGAAGGTCTCCGAGGCAGGTGTGGCGAAGGAGCGAGCGGCGCCGGTCGTGCCAGCGATGCCGATGACCGGACAGGGACGACGATCCGTCGATGGCGGCGGTGGCCGCTTTCAGCGCGACTTCCTGTCGGCCGACACGACGGCGCGGTGCGCACGCACATCGCGGCCGATACGTTATCGCTATCGTAGCCAACAAGGTTGGTCCGCCGCTCGGGAGATATCCGTGATCGCTGCCATCGTGCCGGCTCATAACGAAGAGGCCTTGCTGGGCGACTGCCTGGCCGCGCTTCGCGTCGCCGCCGCATCCGCCCGTTTGAAGGGCGAACCGGTGATGCTGATCGTCGTGGCCGACGATTGCAGCGATCGGACGCCGGACATCGCGCGGGCCCAGGCCGACGCGGTGCTGCGCGTCGCTTATCGCAACGTCGGCGCGGCGCGCGCGGCGGGCGCGCGGATCGCGATCGCGGCCGGCGCGCGCTGGCTGTCGTTCACCGATGCCGATTCGCGTGTCGCGCCCGACTGGTTCTGGCATCAGTTGTCGCTCGGCGCGGATGCCGTCTGCGGGACCGTGCAGGTCGTCGATTGGGAGAGCCATCCGCCTCAGGTCGCCGCGCAATTCGCCGCCACCTATGTCGACCGCGACGGCCATCGCCACATCCACGGTGCGAATCTCGGCGTCAGCACGGCCGCTTATCGCCGCGCGCGCGGTTTCGACGCGTTGAGCAGCAGCGAAGACGTCGCGCTGGTGCGCGCGCTCGAACACAGCCGGGCGCGGATCGCATGGTCGGCGCTGCCGCGCGTGGTCACCAGCAGCCGGCGCGACTACCGCGCGCCTGCCGGTTTCGGCGCCACGCTGCAGCGCTGCGGGCTGCAATACCTCCGCCGTGCCGGCGGCGAGAGCCGC
>JAKPAM010000211.1 GCA_029779435.1 Pseudomonadota bacterium
GATCGAGCCGTTGGTGGCCCCCGGCCCGCGCGTCACCATCAGGATGCCGGGCTTGCCCGTCAGCTTCGCATAGGCGTCGGCCATGAAGGATGCCCCGCCTTCGTTGCGGCAGATCACGAACTCGACCGCGTCGCGATGGCGGTACAGACCGTCGAGCACCGACAGGTAGCTCTCGCCGGGAACACCGAAGATCGTGTCGACGCCGTGGCCGACCAGCGCATCGGCCAGGATGTGGCCGCCCAGGCGCGGGCCCGGGGAGATGCCCAGCCCGTGTCCGGGAGCCGAGCCCGCGTCGCCGGATCCGGCCTGCGTCTGGGAACTAGCATTCGTTGAATCGGCCATGGCGGTTTCTCTCGAAAATGGTGCGAGCCCGCAGTGTAGGGCCTGCTCGCGCAGTGGCAAGCGTCGCGACATCTGCATTCGCACGGCTGGATCCTCCCGATGTCGGTGGGGCGATCGGCGAGACGGGCACGCAGGCGCGGCCGAGGCCGACCGGGCGCGATGATTTGCGTAGAATCGCCGGATGTTCACGGCCGCTGATCATCAGTTCATGGCCCGCGCGCTGGATCTGGCCAGGCGCGGTTTGCGGACGACTTCGCCGAACCCGCGGGTCGGTTGCGTCATCGTCAAGGACAACCAGATCGTCGGCGAGGGCTGGCATCGGCGCGCCGGCGAACCGCACGCCGAGGTGCTGGCGTTGGCCGCCGCGGCGGGCCGCGCGCGCGGGGCGACCGTCTACGTCACGCTCGAGCCGTGCAGTCACGTCGGACGCACGCCGCCCTGCGCCGAGGCCTTGATCGAGGCACGGGTCGGCCGCGTCGTCGCCGCGATGGAGGATCCGAATCCGAACGTCAACGGGCAGGGCCTGGCGCGCTTGCGCGCGGCCGGCATCGACGTGCGTTGCGGCTTGCTGCACGACGATGCCGCCGAACTGAACATCGGCTTCGTGTCGCGGATGACGCGTGGGCTGCCGTGGGTGCGGATGAAGGTCGCCGCGAGCCTGGACGGCAAGACGGCGTTGCATGATGGCCGCAGCCAGTGGATCACCGGCCAGGCGGCGCGTGTCGACGGCCATGCGTGGCGCGCCCGGGCTTGCGCGATCCTGACCGGTATCGGGACCGTGCGCGATGACGATCCGCAGTTGACGGTGCGCGACGTCGAGACGACGCGCCAACCGCTGAAGGTGCTGGTCGATTCGCGATTGCAGGTCGATCCGCGCGCGCGCCTGCTCGCGGGCGGGGCGGTGCTGGTCGCGTGCGCGCATCGCGACGCCGACAAGGAGCGCGACCTGCGAGATCGCGGCTGCGAGATCGTGCATCTGCCCGAAGAGCCGGGGGCCGGGTCCGCGGGAGGGCTTCGCCCGCCGAAGGTCGACCTGGGCGCGCTGATGCGCGAGTTGGCGGCGCGCGGGCTGAACGAGATTCACGTCGAGGCCGGCCACAAGCTCAACGGTTCGCTGTTGCGGGCGGGGCTCGTCGACGAACTGCTCGTCTACCTGGCGCCATCGCTGTTGGGCGACGCGGCCGGCATGTTCGATCTGCCCGCGCTCGGCTCGCTCGACGACCGCCTGCGCCTCGCATTCATCGATACCACCCGGGTCGGCGACGATCTGCGGATCGTCGCGCGCGTGCAGCGTGACGATCCCGCGCTTTGATACCGCCCCGGCAGATTTGCAGCAAGGAGAAAGGATGTTCACCGGAATCGTGGCCGCCGTCGGCCAGATCGTCGACGTGCAGCCGTTGACCGACGGGGCGGGGGCCGCCACGCGCCAGACGGGATCGCGGCTGACCGTCGACGCCGGCGCGCTCGACCTGTCCGACGTGGCGGTCGGTGATTCGATCGCGATCCAGGGCGCCTGCATGACGGCGGTACGGATCGAGGACGGTCGCTTCGTCGTCGACGTCTCGCAAGAGAGCCTGTCGCGCACCGTGGGCCTGTCCCGGCGCGGGGACGTCAATCTGGAGAAGGCCTTGCGGCTGGCCGACCGCCTGGGCGGCCACCTGGTGTCGGGGCACGTCGACGGGCTCGGCACCGTCGTGCGCTTCGAGCCGGTCGGCGAGTCGTGGCTGCTCGTCGTCAAGGCGCCGCAGGCGCTGGCCCGCTACCTGGCGTACAAGGGCTCGATCACCGTCAATGGCGTCAGCCTCACCGTCAACGCGGTCGATGATCAACCGGACGGCTGTGCGTTCTCGATCAACCTGATCCCGCACACGATCGGGGCGACCACGCTCGGATCGCTCGCCGCGGGCGATGCGGTCAATCTGGAGATCGACATGATCGCGCGCTATGTCGAACGCATGCTGCCGGGGGGCGCCGCCACCGGTCCGTCGGCGTGAGCCCGGTCGAGCCACGCGGGTGGTTCGGAGAGGCGCCCACGCTGGAAGAACTGCGCGCGCGGTACGGCGAGCAGCGCTACAAATGGATCGCGCTGGCGGTCGTGGTCGTCGGCACGGTCGCCGCGGTGATGACGTCGTCGATCGTCAACGTGGCGCTGCCGGACCTTATGCATGCGTTCGGCATCGGCACCGAGCGCGCGCAGTGGGTGTCGTCCGCGCACATGGCTGCGATGACGGTCTCGATGCTGCTGCTGCCCTGGAGCCTGAGCCGCTTCGGGTTCCGGCACGTGTATTTCGCGTCGATGGCGATGCTGCTGGTCGGCAGCATCGGCGCTGCGCTCGCGTTCGACCTGACGATGCTGATCGTCATGCGGGTCGTGCAAGGCACGGCGGCGGGCCTGTTGCAGCCGCTGTCGACGGTGTTGATCATGCGCGCGTTCCCCCCCGAAGTGCGGGGGCGGGCCATGGGTGTGTTCGGCTTCGGCGTCGTGCTCGCGCCCGCCATCGGTCCGTCCGTCGGCGGGGTGCTGATCGATGCGTTCGGCTGGCGTTCGGTGTTCTTCATCTCGGTGCCGATCGCCGCGGTGGGCTGGGTGCTGGCGGCCCGGCTGCTGCCGCGCATGCCGGCCAGCGGCGAGCATCGCGGCTTCGACATCCTCGGGTTCGCCGGCGTCACCGCCTTCATCATCGTGCTGCTCGAGAGCTTCGTGCGCTTGCACGACCACGGGTTGCTGTCGGTGCAAGGGGCCCTCTGGGCGGGAAGCGCATTGCTGCTGCTGGGCCTGACGATCTGGTGGGAACGCCGCCATCGCGCGCCATTGATCGATCTGTCGGTGTTCGAGGTACGGTCGTTCAGGATCGGCATCCTGGTGGCGCTGATCTACGGCATGGGGCTGTTCGGTTCGACGCTGATCGTGCCGGCGTTCGTGCAGACCGGCCTGCTGTACACCGCGACGATGGCCGGCACGCTGCTGATGCCGGCCGGGCTGGCGCTCGCGTTGACGATACCGCTGGCCGGGCGCCTGGCCGATCGTTTCGCCCCGCGCGCGATGGTGATGACCGGCCTGGGACTGTTCTGCCTGTCGTTCCTGCTCGTCGCGATCTGGCCGGAGATCGGTTTCTGGCCCCTGGCCGGCATGCTGGTTCTCGGCCGCATCGGCCTGGGCATCATCCTGCCGTCGCTGGGGCTGGCCACCGTCCAGGAAGTCGGCCTCGATCGCATTCCGAGCGCCAGCAGCGTATTCAACTTCGTGCGTCTGCTCGGCGGCTCGATCGGGACCAGCACGTTGCTGATCTTCGTCGAGTGGCGCGCTCGCGCCCCGCTCGGGCCCCTTGGCGGCGAACCGACGCACGCGCAGTTGATCAGCGCCTATCGGGCGAGCTTCGTGCTGCTGGCGTTGTCGTTCGCGCTGGCCGCCGCGTGCTCGTGGCTGCTCGGCGGCAAGGCGTCGACGCCGAAGCCGCCCGCGTCCCCTCCCGGGCCTGGGCCTGGGCCTGGGCCTGGGCCTGGGCCGGCGCCGTCGTCCGGGCCTTCCTCCCCGCGTCCGTAACCGAATGTAAGAGTTGTCCCAGCCGATGAATACCGCCGGCCGGTGATCGATGCCGAGCACCGAAAGGTTCACAATCGAAGAGACGCTGATCCATTCGACTGAATCGACCGGCGTCTCCTTAGGGAATCGGCGCGTCTCGGCGCCCGGGCGTCACAGCCATCGCAGCCGCGATCCGGCCCGGAGAGCAGCGAGTCGCCAACACGTGGGTGCGACATGAAGAAGTCGATCATTGCAGCAATGGCCGTGGCGGCGGTCGCCGTCGCGGCAGTGCCGGCCCCCGCAATGGCATGGCACGGACACAGCAGAGTCGGGGTGGGTGTCTATCTGGGAGGCCCCATCTATGGCCCCGGGTACTACGGGCCATATCCGTATTACTGGGGCGGACCGGCCTACTATCCGCCGCCGGTCGTCACCGTGCCGGTGCCGACGGCGCCGCCCGTCTACATCGAGCAGTCGCCGCAGCCGGCCGCACCTCCTTCGGCCGCAACCTCGGCCGGCGGCGCCAATCCGACCGGCTACTGGTATTACTGCGCCAATCCGGCCGGCTACTATCCGACCGTCAGGGAATGCGCGTCGGCCTGGCAACGGGTCGCGCCGCTGCCGGCCCAGTGACGGCACGCGAACAGGAGATGGTTTCATGAACGGATTTCCCAAGCTTGCCCTGATGGCTTCGGCGCTGATGGTTCTGGGCGGATGCGCCGTCACGCCCACCGGCCCGACCCAATTGGTCCTGCCGGGCACCAGCAAGACTTTCCAGCAGTTCCGCATCGACGATGCCGGTTGCCGCCAGCACGCATCCGCCGAGATCGGCGACAGCGCGCAGACGGCGGCGGCCGACGCCACGGCGCGCAGCGCGGTCGTCGGCACCGCGGTGGGTGCCATCGCGGGCGCGGCGATCGGCGGGTCGCGAGGAGCGGGCGTCGGGGCGGGCAGCGGCCTGCTGGTAGGCACGGCTTCAGGGTCCGGCGCCGGCGCCCAGTCCGGCTATTCGGCGCAGCGGCGGTATGACAACGCCTACATCCAATGCATGTACGCGGCCGGCCATCGCGTGCCCATTTCGGGCCAGTTCATCGGAAACACGCGGGCGGTCCAGCCTGCCGGCCCGATTCCGCCATCCGGGGCGGAACCGCCACCGCCACCGCCTGCCGGTGCGCCGCCGGCTCCTCCTCCGGGTGCATCGGGCTGACCTTCCTTTTTCGCCTTGTTTGTTGACGAAAGCCGGTAATCACCGGCTTTTGTCATTTCATTTGTCGCTATTGAACGCGTATTGCAAGGGAACGGGCCTGCTTGGGGTTGATACCGATGCGGGAAAGGAGGAGCGCATTGCACAATTCGCGGCGATCGGCAGGCTCCAGCGGACCGACGGTCGATCCCGGCAAGTCCCCGAATTCCGGACAGTATCCCTTCTCACCAGACAAACGCAGCCGTGCCCGACAACATTCTGGAAACCCGTAACCTGGTCAAGGAATTCAAAGGTTTCGTCGCCGTCAACGACGTCAGCCTGTCGGTCGAGCGCGGCCACATCCATGCGCTGATCGGGCCGAACGGCGCGGGCAAGACCACGTTCTTCAACCTGTTGACCAAGTTCCTGTCGCCGACGCGCGGCAGCATCCATTTCAACGGGATCGACATCACGGCGGAGCGTCCGGCGCAGATCGCCCGGCGCGGCGTGATCCGTTCGTTCCAGATCTCGGCCGTCTTTCCGCATTTGACGGCGCTCGAAAACGTCCGGATCGGGTTGCAGCGCAATTCCGGGACGTCGTTCCAGTTCTGGCGCTCGGACAAGATCCTGCGCGCTTACGACAAGCGCGCGATGGAATTGCTCGAATCGGTCGATCTCGGGGCCTTCGCGCACGAGGAGACCGTCAACCTGCCGTATGGCCGGAAGCGTGCGCTCGAGATTGCCACCACGCTGGCGATGGAACCCGAATTGATGCTGCTCGACGAGCCCACGCAGGGCATGGGCCACGAGGACGTCGACAAGGTCACGCGGCTGATCAAGCAGGTATCGGCCGGACGCACGATCCTGATGGTCGAACACAACATGAAGGTCATTTCGTCGATCGCCGACCGGATCACCGTGCTGGCGCGCGGCGCGGTGCTGGCCGAGGGACCCTATGCCGAGGTCTCGCGCGACCCTGCCGTGATGGAGGCGTACATGGGCACGACCGACGGCGAGCTGCAGGGCGCGCATTGACGGCGACGACGGGGCGCACCCGAGCGGTGCCGAAACCTCGGCAGAGCGGCGAACGAATCAGTCATCAAGGGCGGACATGAGCGAGGTTCTGTCGATTTCGAATCTGAACGCGTGGTACGGCGAATCGCACGTGCTGCACGGCATCGACCTGCAGGTCGATCGCGGCGAGGTGGTCACGCTGCTCGGCCGCAACGGTGCCGGCCGGACGACGACGATGCGCGCGATCATGGGTTTGACCGGCAACCGGACCGGATCGATCCGGCTGTTCGACAAGGAAACGATCAAGATGGCGACGCATTCGGTCGCCCAGCTCGGCGTCGGATATTGTCCCGAAGAACGCGGCATCTTCGCCAGCCTGACCTGCGAAGAGAATCTGATGCTGCCGCCCAGGCTGCCGCAGGCCAAGGGCGAAGGCATGAGCATCGCCGAAATCTACGAGATGTTCCCGAACCTGAAGGAGCGCCGTAATTCGCCCGGCACCAGGCTGTCCGGTGGCGAGCAGCAGATGCTGGCCGTGGCGCGGATCCTGCGCACCGGTGCCAACCTGCTGCTGCTGGACGAGATTTCCGAAGGGCTGGCGCCGGTGATCGTGCAGGCGCTGGCGCGGATGATCCGGATGCTCAAGAGCAAAGGCTACACGGTCGTGATGGCCGAGCAGAATTTTCGTTTCGCCGCGCCGCTGGCCGATCGGTTCTACGTGATCGAGCACGGCCAGGTCGTCGAAAAGTTCAGGGCGCACGAATTGCAGTCGAAGATGTCGATGCTCAGCGAATACCTGGGCGTTTGAAACTGGTGGCAATCGAGGAGAAATCTTGATGAAACGCAAGCTCTTGAGCCTGGCGATTACGGCGTCCCTGGCGGCATTCGGCGCGGGCGCGCAAGCGCAGGTCTCCGATGGGGTGATCCGGATCGGCGTGCTCAACGACATGTCGGGCCTTTACGCCGACCTGTCCGGGCCGGGGTCGGTTGCCGCCGCCAAGATGGCCGTCGAGGATTTCGGCGCGGCTGCCAAGGGCATGAAGGTCGAGATCGTATCGGCCGATCACCAGAACAAGCCTGACGTCGGCTCGAACGTCGCGCGGCAGTGGTTCGACAACGACAAGGTCGACGTCATCGTCGACGTCCCGACCTCGTCGGTCGCGCTGGCGGTCAGCGAGGTCGCCAAGCAGAAGAACAAGCTGATGATCAACTCGGGCGCGGCGTCGTCGGACTTGACCGGCAAGCTGTGCAACGCGAATACGATCCACTGGACGTACGACACGTGGATGCTGGCCAACGGCACCGGCAGTGCGATCGTCAAGACCGGCGGTGATTCGTGGTTCTTCCTGACCGCCGACTATGCATTCGGCCATGCACTCGAGCGCGACACGACCGCCGTCGTCAACAAGGCGGGCGGCAAGGTCGTCGGCAGCGTCAAGGTGCCGCTGAACACGCAGGACTTCTCGTCGTTCCTGCTGCAGGCGCAGGCGTCCAAGGCCAAGATCATCGGCTTGGCCAATGCCGGTGGCGACACGATCAACTCGATCAAACAGGCGGCCGAGTTCGGCATCGTCAAAGGGGGCCAGAACCTGGCCGGCCTGCTGGTGTTCCTGTCGGATATCCATGCGCTGGGCCTGCAGACCGCGCAAGGGCTGATCCTGACGGAATCGTTCTACTGGGATCTGAACGACGGTACCCGCGCGTGGTCCAAGCGCTTCGCCGCCGTCAACGGCAACAAGTATCCGACGATGGTGCAGGCGGGCGTCTACTCGGGCGTGCTCCACTACCTGAAGGCGGTCGAAGTCGCCAAGAGCGACGACGGGCCGGTCGTGGCGGCCAAGATGAAGGAACTCCCGACCGACGATCCGCTGTTCGGCAAGGGTGTCGTGCGCGTCGATGGGCGCAAGACGCATCCGGTCTACCTGTTCGAGGTCAAGAAGCCGTCCGAATCCAAAGGACCGTACGACTACTACAAGGTTCGCGCCACGATTCCGGCCGAACAGGCGTTCCGCCCCCTCGATCAGGGCGATTGCCCGCTGGTCAAGAAGTAATCAGCACGCCGAGCAACTCAGTGGCGCCAGGCCGTCGTGAGAGCTAGCAATCTCGCGTTCCGGCGGCGGCCGGTGCCACCTACTGTCTAGAGATCATGGAGATTTTTGGCGTCCCCACGCAGGCCCTTTTCGGGCAATTGCTGATCGGCCTGATCAACGGGTCGTTCTACGCGTTGCTGTCGCTGGGCTTGGCCGTGATCTTCGGCTTGCTCAACATCATCAACTTCGCGCATGGCGCCCAGTACATGCTGGGCGCGTTCTGCGCTTACCTGATGGCGACCAAGCTCGGGTTGAACTACTGGTGGGCGCTTATCCTGACGCCGATCGTCATGGGCCTCTTCGGCGTCGTGCTCGAGAAGCTGATGATCTCGCGGCTGTACAAGCTCGATCACCTGTACGGCCTGCTGCTGACCTTCGGGCTGGCGCTGATCATCCAGGGCATCTTCCGCAACGAGTTCGGTTCGTCGGGCCTGCCGTATCCGATTCCCCCGCAGCTCTCGGGCGGCCAGAACCTCGGTTTCATGTTCCTGCCCAACTATCGGGGCTGGGTCATCGCCGTCTCGCTGGTCGTCTGCCTGCTGACGTGGTTCATGATCGAGCGCACCAAGCTGGGGGCCTACCTGCGGGCCGCGGTCGAGAATCCGTCGCTGGTGCAGGCGTTCGGCATCAACGTGCCGCGGATGATCACGCTCACTTATGGCTTCGGCGTCGGTCTGGCCGCGCTGGCGGGCGTGATGGCCGCGCCGATCTACCAGGTCAGTCCGCAGATGGGTTCGGACCTGATCATCGTCGTGTTCGCGGTCGTCGTCATCGGCGGCATGGGCTCGATCATGGGGGCGATCGTCACCGGTTTCGGGCTCGGCTTGGTCGAGGGGCTGACCAAGGTGTTCTACCCCGAGGCTTCGAACACCGTCATTTTCGTCATCATGGTGATCGTGCTGCTGCTGCGTCCGGCCGGTCTGTTCGGGACCCAGAAATAAGGTTGTCGCTGATGTCCGTCTCTTCTTCTCCCTCGTCGCCGCCGGTGGCCGGCGGCGTCGGTTCGGGATCCGCGGCCAGCGGGTCGGCGGCCAGCCAGACAGCGGCCCTCGAACGCAGCCAGCGTATCGCGTTCGCCGTCATGTTCATCATCTTCCTGGCCGGGCCGCTGTTCGCGTATCCGGTGTTCCTGATGAAGGTGATGTGCTTCGCGTTGTTCGCGTGCGCCTTCAATCTGCTGCTCGGCTACGTGGGCCTGTTGTCGTTCGGCCACGCGATGTTCTTCGGCACGGCGGGCTACATCTCCGCTCATGCGGCCAAGGTCTGGGGATTGACGCCCGAACTCTCGATCCTGGCCGCCGTCGTCGTGGCCGCGTTCGTCGGCTGGGTGGCCGGCCTGCTCGCGATCCGGCGACAGGGGATCTATTTCGCGATGATCACGCTGGCGCTGTCGCAGATGCTGTTCTTCTTCTATCTGCAAGCGCCGTTCACCGGCGGAGAGGACGGTATCCAGGCGGTGCCGCGCGGCAAGCTGTTCGGCCTGTTCGACCTGTCGAACATGTATGCGATGTATGCATTCGTCTTCATCGTGTTCTTCGGCGGCTTCTGCCTGATCTGGCGCACCGTGCGCTCGCCTTTCGGGCAGGTGTTGCAAGCGATCCGGGAGAACGAACCGCGGGCGACCTCGCTCGGTTACGACACCGACAAGTACAAGTTGCTGGCGTTCGTGCTGTCCGCGGCGCTGGCGGGCCTAGCGGGCGGCACCAAGTCGCTGGTGTTCCAACTGGCGTCGCTGACCGATGTGCACTGGTCGATGTCGGGCGAGGTCGTGCTGATGACGCTGGTCGGTGGCTTGGGGACGCTGTTCGGCCCCGTCGTCGGGGCGGCCGTCATCGTCACGATGCAGAACTACCTGGCCCAGTTGGGCGCCTGGGTCACTGTCGTCCAGGGCGCTATCTTCGTCATCTGCGTGCTCGCGTTCCGGCGCGGGCTCGTCGGTGAGACCTACGCCTGGTTCCATCGCCGCCGCGGCGGCAAGGCTTGAGACCTGGGCCCGAGGGGTTGACGGCCGGCGACCGCCGGCCTTCGGCTTCGACGTTCGTCGGGCTTCGTGCCTCGCTCAGTGTCTCGTATGGCTGGCCGGCGCATGCAGGTAGGCCAGCCGATTGACCGGCGGCACGGGTTTGCGGTCGGTCAGCGGATAGACCTGCTGCTGCTCGCGGTCGATCCGTTCGCGTAGGCAGCGGCAGATCTGCGCCATCTGCGCCAGGAAGTCGCCCGGGTGCCCGGCGATTTCATGCCGCTGACGGAATCTCGCCTCGAAGCGCGACATCATCGGCAGGATGCGCGGAATCTCGGCGCCGATCTTCCGCGCTTCGCGGTCATCCAGACTCGGGTACAACTCGGTCTGCGCGAATTCCAGATGGACCAGGACCCAGCCCATCAAGTGGCACACCTTGGGATGCCATTCGGCGGCGTCCAGTGCCGGCGTGCTGTCGCCGATCATCGATTCCAGCTCGGACACCATGGACAGGATCCGCGCGTGCTGGTTGCGTAGCTGGGTCGTCAGGTTCATCGGGCGCGCCTCGCTGTGGTCATCGAATGACGCAAGGTTACGCACCGAGGGCCGGTCGAAAATGCCGAACAGACGGCATTTCGGCCCGTTTACTCGCGCGCTGCGCAACGGCGGCCGTGTCCGGGTGAACGGCCATTGCCGGCGGACCGGCGGTCGATCGCGGGCTTCGGACGGTCCGGTCGACCGAGGGTTCCGCGAGCCCGTCACTTGACGATTTATCGCGTTTCCGGCCGGGATGGGGCTCTCGTCCGCCGATCAAACGACAGCCGGCAGGGATACACTGAGTGCCGTTTCGGTCAAGAGCCGGGTCATTTCCACGGAGAATTGGATGAAGCTGGTAGGAAAGGTCGCATTGGTGACGGGGGCCGCGAGCGGGATCGGCAAGGCCATCGCCACGACATTGGCGAAGGAAGGCGCAGCGGTCGTCGTCGCCGATCTGAACCTCGATGCCGCACGGGCCGTCGTCAAGGAAATCGAGGCCGGTGGGGGCAAGGGCCTGGCCCTCGTGATGGACGTCACCAGCGAATCGGCCGTCGAGGCGGGCATGCAGCAGACGGTCGATACGCTGGGCAGCATCGATATCCTCGTTTCCAACGCCGGCATCCAGATCGTCAATCCGATCGTCGAATTCAAGTACGAGGATTGGAAGAAGATGCTGGCGATCCACCTGGATGGCGCGTTCCTGACCACCAAGGCGGCGCTCAAGCACATGATCGCTTCCAAGCGCGGCGGCACGGTCATCTACACGGGGTCGGTGCACTCGCACGAGGCGTCGCCGTTCAAGTCCGCCTATGTCACGGCCAAGCATGGCCTGCTGGGGCTGGCGCGCGTGCTGGCCAAGGAAGGCGCCGAGCACGGGGTCCGTTCGCACGTCGTGTGCCCGGGTTTCGTCCGCACGCCGCTGGTCGAGAAACAGATTCCCGAGCAGGCCAAGGAGTTCGGCATTAGCGAGGAAGAAGTCGTCAAGAAGGTCATGCTGGGCAAGACCGTCGACGGCGAGTTCACGACCCTCGACGACGTCGCGCAGACGGTGCTGTTCCTGGCCGCGTTCGGAACCGCGGCGCTGACCGGCCAGTCGTTCGTGGTCAGCCACGGCTGGTTCATGCAGTGATCGCGAGGTAGAAACGCGATGCGAATCGTCAAGACGACAGAAGATCAGATTTCCTCTGAACGGGATTCCAAGGCCACGCAGGAGGTGATCGAGAAAGCGCCCCCCGAGGTCGCCCAACAACTGAGCCAGGGCAAGGCGGTGTTCCAGCCTCATCGCGCCTGGCTGCCTTATCAGCGGATCGCCCTCGTGCTGCAGGGAGGGGGAGCGCTCGGTGCTTACCAGGCCGGCGTCTATGAAGGCCTGGCCGAGCGCGGCATCCAGCCGAGCTGGGTGGCCGGCATTTCGATCGGCGCGCTGAATGCCGCGATCATCGCCGGCAATCCGCCCGCCCAGCGGGTCGACCGCCTGCGCCAGTTCTGGCAGACGATCAGCCAGCCCGGCTTCTTCATGGAAACGCCGGCGATCATCCAATCGATGGTCGAGCAATGGCAGGGCGACCTGCGGCGCATGGCCAACGGATTCGAGGCGCTGCGCACGATGATCGAAGGCCAGAACGGCTTCTTCCATCCGCGCGGCTGGATCCCGCTGCCCGGCATCCGGCTGCCGCCGAACAAGCTGAGCTTCTACACGACCCGTGCGATGCGCTCGACGCTCGAACGCTTCGTCGATTTCGATCGCCTCAACTCGGGGGAGATGCGGGTCAGCGTCAGCGCCGTCAACGTGGCGACCGGCAACTTCCACGTCTTCGACACGCGCGACCGCAAGCTGCGGGCCGATCACTTCCTGGCGTCGGCCGCGTTGCCGCCGGGCCTGCCGGCGATCGAGATCGATGGCGCGTACTACTGGGACGGTGGGTTGGTGAGCAACACGCCGCTGTTTCCGGTGCTGATGGAACGGCCGCGGGTCGACACGATCGTGTTCCAGGTCGACCTGTTCAGCGCCCGAGGCAGGCTGCCGGAGGACCTGATCGAAGCCGAGGCACGGCGCAAGGACATCATGTTCTCGAGCCGGACGCGGGCGACGACCGACTATGCGCAGGAGCTGTCGCATCAGCGGCGATTGATGCGCGAATTGCTCGAACTGATTCCGGAGGCGCAGCGGCGCGACAACGACTGGTGCCGACAGGCGGCCGAGGAATCGATGGTCAGCCAGTACAACATCATCAACCTGATCTACCAGGGCAAGCCGTTCGAGGGAGCGACCAGGGAATTCGAGTTCTCGGCCGTGACGATGCGCGACCACTGGGCCAGCGGTTTGCGCGACATTCGCCAGACCTGCGAGCATCCGGACTGGTTCGATCTGCCCGCGCACGGGGCCGAATACGCGACGCACGACGTGCACCGCGCCGTGAATCGCAGCGCGAACCGGCGCGCTTAGTTCGGGCGGACGGTCGGTCGCCATCGGCCTTGCCCGGGCCGGTGGCGCGGGCAGCGTAAACTAGCGCCCATGTCACTCGCACCCATCACCGAAATCCTGGCCGACTTCAAAGCCGGCAAGATGGTCATCCTGGTCGACGAGGAAGATCGCGAGAACGAGGGTGACCTCGTTCTGGCCGCCGATTTCGTCACGCCCGAGGCCATCAACTTCATGGCCCGTTACGGGCGCGGACTGATCTGCCTGACGCTGACGGAGCAACGTTGCCGCCAACTGCGTCTGCCGCTGATGGCAACGCACAACGGCACGCGCACCGGCACCAATTTCACCGTGTCGATCGAAGCGGCGGAGGGCGTGACGACCGGCATCTCGGCCGCCGATCGCGCGCGCACCGTCCAGATGGCCGTCGCGCCGGATGCGCGTCCCGAGGACATCGTCCAGCCGGGCCACATCTTTCCGATCATGGCGCGCGACGGCGGCGTGCTGATCCGTGCCGGTCACACCGAAGCCGGCTGCGACCTGGGCGCGCTGACCGGCCTGACGCCGGCGGCCGTCATCTGCGAGATCATGCGCGATGACGGCACGATGGCGCGTCTGCCCGATCTCGTCGAGTTCGGGCGCGAGCACGGGCTGAAGATCGGCGCGATCGCCGACCTGATCCATCACCGTAGCGCGCACGAGAGCCTGATCGAGCGCATCGCCGAGCGCGAAGTCCATACCACCCATGGCCCGTTCCGGCTGGTCGCTTATCGCGACAAGCCCGGCCATGCGCCGCACCTGGCGCTGGTCCACGGCCAGATCGACGCCGCGCGCGAAGCGCTGGTCCGCGTACACGAGCCGGTCTCGGTGCTGGACCTGATCGAGACCCGCGCGGGGGGGCACTCATGGTCGGTCGACCGCGCGATGGCGGCGATCGCCGCGAGTCCGGCCGGGGTCATGGTGATGCTCAATTGCGCGCCGCCGGGCGCCGAGATGTTCGATACGCTCGCGCAATGGGCGGCTGCCGACGAGAATCCGGCGGTGCGCGTCCAGCGCGCCAAGCGCGCGGCCAACGTCGACCTGCGCACCCATGGGATCGGCGCGCAGATCCTTCGCGACCTCGGCGTCGGCAAGATGCGCCTGCTGTCGCCTCCCCGCAAGCTGCCGAGCATGGCCGGTTATTCGTTGGAAATCGTCGGGTTCGAATCCGGCGCCTGATAGGAAAACATCGTGGGTATCGAAGTCTATACCGCCGATACGCAAGGCGAAGGCCTGCGCATCGGCATCGTCCAGGCCCGTTTCAACCAGCCTGTCTGCGAGGCGCTGCGCCAAGCCTGCCTGGGTGAACTGCTGCGACTGGGCGTCGGCGAAGAGGACATCTTCGTGTGCACGGTGCCCGGCGCGCTCGAAGTGCCGTTGACGCTGAAACGGCTCGCGCAAACGGGCGAATTCGACGCGCTGATCGCGCTCGGCGCCGTGATCCGCGGCGAGACGTACCACTTCGAGCTGGTGTCGAACGAGAGCGGCAGCGGCGTGACGCGCGTATCGCTCGATCACGATATCCCGATCGCCAATGCGATCCTGACGACCGAGAACGACGAACAGGCCGAGGTTCGCGCGGTCGAGAAGGGCACCGACGCGGCCCGCGTCGCCATCGAGATGGCCAACCTGGGCGATTCGATCGCGTCGCTGAGCGAACTGCCCGAAGACGAAAGCGAGTGATGGCCGTGGTCGATCGACGACAGGAAGCGGATCCGGGCGACGCGCCGCCGAAACGGCCCAAGAGCGAGCGGGGAGCGTCCCGCCGCGACGCGCCGGGATCCGACGGCAAGGCCAAACCGCGCAGCGCGCGCCGCCGTTCGCGTGAACTGGCGGTCCAGGGCCTGTACCAGTGGCTGGTGGCGGGCGAGGATTCCGGGGTGATCGAGGCCTACCTGTCCGAAGCCGAGGGTTTCGACAAGGCCGACCGCGAGCACTTCCGGCATCTGCTTCACGGCGGCATCCGCGAGATCGAGGCCCTGCACGCGGCGATCGCCCCGCACATCGATCGCAAGCTCGAGGAACTCAGCCCGGTCGAGCATGCGACGCTGCTGGTCGGCACGTACGAGTTCCTGCATCACGCCGAGATCCCGTATCGCGTCATCATCAACGAGGCCGTCGAACTGGCCAAGACGCTGGGCGGCACCGACGGATACAAGTACGTCAACGGCGTGCTCGACCGCGTCGCCGCGAAGCTGCGGCCCAATGGTTGAGCGGGCCGGGGAGGTCGAGCGGGTGGGGCGTACGGAGATCGGTCGCGGGCGGGCGTCAGGGGCGCTTTCCCGACGATCGTTGTCGCGATGACCGAGTTCGAACTGATCCGGCGGTATTTCGACCGCAGGCCGTCGCGCCGTGCCGACCTGGGTATCGGCGACGACTGCGCATTGCTGCGTCCCGCGAGCCAGGATCCGATGGCGGGGCGGGCAACGCCGCGGGCATCGGCCGATCGCCTGCGCAATGCCGGCTTCGCGGTCTCGACCGACATGCTGGTGGCCGGGCGGCATTTCTTCGAGGACGTCGCGCCCGACGCGCTCGGCCACAAGGCGCTCGCGGTCAACCTGTCGGACCTGGCGGCCATGGGGGCGCGGCCCCGGGCGTTCACGCTGGCGCTGGCGTTGCCGGCGGTCGACGAGGCGTGGCTCGACGCATTCGCGCGGGGGATGTTCGCGCTCGCGGATCGCTATGACTGCGAACTGATCGGCGGCGACACGACGCGCGGCCCGTTGAACGTCTGCGTGACGGTCTTCGGTGATTGCGACGTCGAAACGGCGCTGCGGCGCGACCGGGCCGAGCCCGGCGACGACGTGTGGGTCAGCGGACCGCTCGGGTTGGCCGCCTATGCGGTGCGCGAGCGCCTGGCGGGGCGCAGGCTGCCCGACGACCATCCCGCGGTGCTCGCGCTGGAGCGGCCGCAGCCGCGCGTCGAACTGGGCCTGCTGCTGCGTCATTGGGCCAGCTCTGCGATCGACATATCCGATGGATTGATCGGTGATCTCGGCCATGTGGCGGATCGCTCCCGGGTCGGGATCGATGTCGAATGGGCCCGGATGCCGGTGCCCGAGGCCCTGTGGGATCTGCCGGCGCCCGACGTTCGCGCGCTGGTGCTGGGCGGGGGCGACGACTATGAGCTGGCGTTCACGTCGGCCAGCGTCAATCGCGGCGCGATCGAGGCGCTGCGCGCGCAATCCGGGCTGCCGCTGGCTCGAGTGGGGACGGTGCGCAGCGGAAGTGGCGTGACGATTTTGGATGCCAAACTTCAGGTGCTGGACGATGCGATCCGAGCTTTCGACCACTTCGCGTGAACCGCCCGATTTCGCGTTCATGCGCGCCAAGCTGTCGCGCTGGATCGCGTTCGGTGCCGGGGCGGGACTGTCGCGCGTGGGGCCGGGAACGGTCGGCACGCTGGCCGCATGGGCGGCCTGGGCCTGGCTGCTGGCCCATTGGCGTTTCGAGATCCAGGCGCTGCTGGTCATCGTGGCATTCGGCGTCGGGGTCTTGGCCTGCCAGCGCGTCGCCGACGACCTGCGGATCAAGGATCACCCCTCGATCGTCTGGGACGAGATCGTGGCATTCTGGCTCGTGCTGATGGTGACGCCATCGACTTATGGCGCGCAGTTCGCCGCTTTCCTGCTCTTTCGGTTCTTCGACATCGTCAAGCCGCCGCCGATCCGCCAGATCGATGCGAACGTTCCCGGCGGCTTCGGCGTGATGCTCGATGACCTGGCGGCGGCTTTCGCGACGATCCTGGTGATGGCGATCCTGGCCTGAACAGGCCCATGTTGTCCGAGGGGGCGGCATCGCAAGGATTCGGCGATGCCGCAGACCCGCAAGCATACGGAGGGCGGTGATGACGGAAGTCGGGGATCAACCGATCGATGGTGGCGCCGTGGTGGCGCAGGCCGTGGCGCTGGGGCGGGCGCTGGAGCGGATCGGCTGGATGGTGACGACGGCCGAATCGTGCACCGGCGGGATGATCGCGTGCGCGCTGACCGAGGTCGGCGGATCGAGCGTCTGGTTCGAGCGCGGCTTCGTCACCTACAGCAACGACGCCAAGCAGGCGTGCCTGGGCGTGGCGTCGGCGACGCTGGCCGAGCACGGCGCCGTCAGCGAGGAAACCGCGCGGCAGATGGCGCGGGGCGCGTTGGCGCACAGCCGGGCCCAGTTGGCGTTGTCGGTGACCGGCATTGCCGGACCAGGCGGAGCAGTCGATGGCAAACCCGTCGGTACCGTGTGTTTCGGCTGGGCCACGGCGACGCGCGTCGAAAGCCGGACCCGATGCTTCGAAGGGGACCGGGCGGCCGTTCGGGCCCAGGCGGCGCTGTACGCGTTGCGCGAAGCGTTGCGGCTGCTCGATTCGAGCGGTGCGACGACCGCGTTGGCCTAGGGCAGGCTCGATAAGGGAGTGAACAGGCCCCGGGGCTCGGACGATCGCCGCGCGTCTTAGGGACGCGCTGATCCATTCGACCCGGCCGCCGCATCCGTCCCTCGGGCGGTCCGCCACGTTGCCATTTGCGGTCAATAGCACCACTATTGACCGCAAACGGCGCCTTGCGGCCCATCCCGACGGACGGCGCGGGCGGCTCGGGCGAATGGGTCAACGCGTTCCCGGCTTCGGACTGTTGTTTTATCCAGTTGACTGATTGTTTGTACAGTGTATTCGTGAAATACTGGCTGCCATCAACGATCCCGTTCGGAGGGCAGCATGGAAACCAAGGCAGGTACCGATAAAGTGGTGAAAATCGACGACGCCAAGAAGGGCGAACGCGCCAAGGCCTTGCAGGCGGCTCTCTCGCAGATCGAGAAGCAGTTCGGCAAGGGTTCGATCATGAAGATGGCCGACGGCGAGGTGGCCGAAGATCTCGAGGTCGTGTCGACCGGCTCGCTGGGCCTGGACGTCGCGCTGGGGGTCGGTGGCTTGCCCCGGGGGCGCGTCATCGAGATCTATGGTCCTGAATCCTCGGGCAAGACGACGCTGACGCTGCAGGTCATCGCCGAAATGCAGAAGCTCAATGGCACCTGCGCGTTCATCGATGCCGAGCACGCGCTCGACGTCCAATACGCGCAGAAGCTCGGCGTACGGCTCGAAGACCTGCTGATCTCGCAGCCGGATACCGGCGAGCAGGCGCTTGAGATCGCCGATTCGCTGGTGCGTTCCGGCTCGGTCGACCTGATCGTCATCGACTCGGTGGCGGCCCTGACGCCCAAGGCCGAGATCGAGGGGGAGATGGGCGATTCGCTGCCGGGCCTGCAGGCACGCCTGATGTCCCAGGCCCTGCGCAAGCTGACCGGCACGATCAAGCGGACCAACAGCATGGTCATCTTCATCAACCAGATCCGGATGAAGATCGGCGTCATGTTCGGCAACCCCGAGACCACGACCGGCGGCAATGCGCTGAAGTTCTATTCGTCGGTTCGTCTCGACATCCGTCGCACCGGTTCGATCAAGAAGGGCGAAGAGGTCGTCGGGTCCGAGACCAAGGTCAAGGTCGTCAAGAACAAGGTCGCGCCGCCGTTCAAGCAGGCCAACTTCGACATCCTCTACGGCACCGGCATCTCGCGCGAGGGCGAGATCATCGACCTGGGGGCCGACCTGGGCATCGTCGAGAAATCCGGCGCCTGGTACAGCTACAACGGCGAGCGGCTCGGTCAGGGCAAGGACAACGTCCGGGAATTCCTCAAAGAGAACACGGCGCTGGCCCTCGAGATCGAGAACCGGATCCGCGATCATTATGGTGTGGCATCGCGCGGCGTGGATGGCAATGAGGAAGCCGCCGCCTGAGCACCAGCCAGAGCGCGGACCTCGCCCATCAGGGCGAGGTCAGGCGGGGCAAACCGATTCTGGCGCCGAAGGTGCCTCCGTCTCGTGGCGAGAAAGCTCCCGCCTTCAAGCGGGAGCGACTCACGAAGCGAAGCTTGCCCGCTGGCTGCCGTCCGACCTGCAGGCGCTGGCGGCTGGTCGGGAGCGTCCGCGTCGATCGTTCGCGATCGGGGCTCATCATGGTGACGCGGACGGCGAGAAGAACGAAGGCGACAGGGACGACAAGGACGTTGGTGATGACGGCAATGGCAGGCGTGCCGGACAGGCCGAAGGCCGCGGCCGCGCGCAACGTCCGGTCCTGTCGTTGAGGGGGCGAGCCCTCCGGTTCCTGTCCCAGCGGGAACACAGCCGCTTCGAACTGGCACGCAAGCTCGAGCGGTTCGAACCCGATACCGACGTCATCGCCGGTCTGCTCGATGCGCTCGAGCGGGAAGGCTGGCTATCGTCCGAACGATTCGTCGAGAGCCTGCTGCATCGCCGCTCGCAAGGGTTCGGTTTGCGGCGTATCCGGCAGGAACTGGCCGAACATCGGCTCGATGGAGATGAAGTCGAGGCATCGCTGGCCGCGTTGCGCGAATCCGAATTCGAGCGTGCGCATGCACTGTGGTTGCGGCGGTTCGGCTCGGCGCCCGGCGACCTGAAGGAGCGGGCGCGCCAGCATCGCTATCTGGCCGCGCGCGGCTTTGGCAACGACGTCATCGCGAAAGTGCTTCGCTCTGATACACTTTGAGGCTCCGCCACATGCGGCGCGGCCGCCAATGTTGGCGGTCAGCAGGTCCCCGCTCGATCGCTTCAACATGCCGTTGCCGCCAGCCTCATCGTCGAGAAAGCTGCTGCATTCCCGTTCGATCGATGTGCAGGCTTACCAGCGCGACGATGGACTGGTCGATATCGAAGCGCACCTGACCGACATCAAACCCATCGACACGCCCCTGACGGCCGGCATCCGCTCGGCTGGCCAGCCGATTCACGACCTATGGTTGAGATTGACGATCGATGATCGTTATCAGGTGGTGGATGTCCAAGCGCAGTCGGATGCCGTTCCGTACACCGGTTATTGCGATACGATCGCGCCGGCGTATCAAGCGTTGGTGGGCACCAATCTGCTCAAGGGATTCCGATCCGATGTCAAGGCACGGGTCGGCAATGCGCTGGGCTGCACCCACTTGTCCGAGTTGTCCGTCGTCGTACCGACCGTTGCTGTCCAGGCGATTGCCGGGGGCCAGTCGGCCGACGAACCTGATGTACGCCCGTTCCAGCTCGATCGATGCCACGCGATGGCGTCCGATGGTCCTGGTGTCCTGCGTTACTACCCCAAGTGGTACCGAAAAAAACTTCCGGTGAGGCTATCAGATGAAAATCCATGAATACCAGGGCAAAGAAATCCTGAAGCGTTACGGTGTGCCCGTCCCGCGAGGGATTCCCTGTCTGTCCGTGGACGAGGCGGTCCAGGCGGCCGGGAAGCTGGGCGGCCCGGTCTGGGTCGTCAAGGCCCAGATCCATGCCGGGGGGCGGGGCAAGGGCGGCGGCGTCAAGCTGGCCAAGTCGATCGACGAAGTGCGCAGCCAGGCGTCATCGATCCTGGGCATGATGCTGGTGACTCACCAGACGGGGCCCGAGGGCCAGAAGGTTCGCCGCCTGTTGATCGAAGAAGGCGCCGATATCCGCAAGGAGCTGTACGTCGGCGTCGTCATGGATCGCCTGAGCCAGCGGATCTGCGTGATGGCGTCGAGCGAAGGCGGCATGGACATCGAGGCCGTGGCCGAACATACGCCCGAGAAGATCCACAAGGTGTTCTGCGACCCGGAAACCGGTTTGACCGATGCCGAGGCCGACGACCTGGCGACCAAGATCGGCGTGCCCGCTGCCAGCCTGCCGCAGGCGCGGGCGGCCCTGAAGGGCTTGTACAAGGCGTTCTACGAGACCGACGCGTCGCTGGCGGAGATCAATCCGCTGATCCTGACCGGCGACGGTCGCGTGGTGGCGCTGGACGCGAAGTTCAACTTCGATTCGAACGCGCTGTTCCGCCATCCGGACATCGTTGCGATGCGCGATTTCGACGAGGAAGACGCGGCCGAGGTCGAGGCGTCGAAATTCGACCTCGCCTACATCCAGCTCGACGGCAACATCGGCTGCCTGGTCAATGGCGCCGGTCTGGCGATGGCGACGATGGATACGATCAAGCTGTTCGGCGGCGAGCCCGCCAACTTCCTGGACGTCGGGGGAGGCGCCACGGCCGAGAAGGTCACCGAGGCGTTCAAGATCATGCTGCGCAGCCCGTCGTTGACGGCGATCCTCGTCAACATCTTCGGCGGCATCATGCGCTGCGACACGATCGCCGAGGGGGTGATCACCGCTTCGCGCGCGGTGTCGCTGAAAGTACCGCTGGTCGTCCGGATGAAGGGCACCAACGAACAACTGGGCAAGCAGATGCTCGCCGATTCCGGCCTGCCGATCATCTCGGCCGACACGATGGCCGAGGCCGCCGAGAAGGTCGTCAAGGCCGCCGCCGGCCAAGCCGTCTGATCCCACCCGCGACTTCCACGACAGGAATCCAATCATGAGCATTCTGATCGACAAGAACACCCGGGTGATCACGCAGGGCATCACCGGCAAGACCGGGCAATTCCACACGCGCATGTGCCGCGAATACGCGAACGGCAAGGAGTGCTTCGTCGCTGGTGTGAATCCCAAGCGCGCGGGCGAGACCTTCGATGGCGTGCCGATCTACGCGTCGGTCAAGGAGGCCAAGAGCGAGACCGGCGCCAACGTGTCCGTCATCTACGTGCCGCCGGCGGGTGCCGCCGATGCGATCTGGGAGGCGGTCGATGCCGACCTGGACCTGGTGGTCTGCATCACCGAGGGCATCCCGGTGCGGGACATGATGGTCGTGCGCGACCGGATGCGCAAACAGAACAAGAGGACGCTGCTGCTCGGACCCAACTGCCCCGGCCTGATCACACCGGACCAGATCAAGATCGGCATCATGCCCGGGCACATCCATCGCGCCGGCCGCATCGGGATCGTGTCGCGCTCGGGCACGCTGACGTACGAGGCGGTCGGGCAGGTGACGGATCTGGGGCTCGGACAGTCGACGGCCGTCGGGATCGGCGGTGATCCCATCAACGGCCTGAAGCACATCGACGTGCTCCAGATGTTCAACGATGATCCGGGCACCGATGCGGTCATCATGATCGGCGAGATCGGCGGCCCCGACGAGGTCAATGCCGCGCGCTGGGCCAAGGACAACATGAAGAAGCCGATCATCGGCTTCATCGCCGGTGTCACCGCGCCTGCGGGCAAGCGCATGGGGCATGCCGGCGCGTTGATCTCCGGAGGAGCCGATACGGCCGATGCCAAGCTCGAGGTGATGGAGGCGTGCGGTATCAAGACGACTCGCAACCCGTCGGAAATGGGCAAGCTGCTCAAGAGCGTGCTCTGACGAGCCGGCCGGCCGCGTCGAACGACACGGCTGCGGCGCGGCGGCGACGGTCCTTCCCAGGGGCCGCGCCCTCTGCGCGTCGGCGCGACCTGACAGGGGCCGGATGACCGGCCCCTTCGTTTTTGAACTGATCCACGCCGCCGCGACTGTCAGGATTCGCCGGAACCTGCTTCAATTGAAGTAGCATTGGGGTTCGCATCGAAAACTTCGATGCAAATTCCCCTTTCACCTGGCCAATCGGCGTCTGATGCGGCGTTCGCGCGCGCCAGCGACCCGTACCAACGGATCAAGATCATCATGGAATTCGGATCAGCAGAATTTTGGGTAGCCCTGGGCAAGATCATCTGGATCAACATCCTGTTGTCTGGTGACAATGCCGTCGTCATCGCGCTGGCGGCGCGCGGGTTGCCGGCCAAGCAGCAGAAACAGGCGATCGCGATCGGCTCCGGTGCCGCGGTCGTCATGCGGATCGTGTTGACGATCGTCGCAGTCCAGTTGCTGACGCTGCCTTGGTTGAAGGTCATCGGCGCGTTGCTGCTGATCTATATCGGCGTATCGCTGCTGATGCCCGAAGGAGAGGACCACGGCGGCGGCAAGCAGGGCAACTCGGGGATGGTGGCCGCGGTGCGGACCATCCTGATCGCCGATCTGGTGATGAGCCTGGACAACGTGCTGGCGGTCGCCGCGGCGGCCAACGGCAACATGACGCTGTTGATCGTCGGCTTGGCCATCAGCATCCCGCTGGTCATCTTCGGCAGTACGCTGCTGCTGAAGGTCATCGAGCGTGCGCCGATCATCGTATGGCTCGGTGCGGCGCTGCTCGGTTACATCGCCGGCGAAATCTTCGTGACCGACCCGGCCACGCACGCGACGGTGACCGAACTCGCCGCGTCGTACGGCTTGTCGGAGTCCGCGCTGCACCACCTGGCCGGGGCGATCGGTGCCGTCGTCGTGCTGTTGATCGCCAAGGTGCTCCAGATGCGTCATGCGGCCAAGTCCGCGCACGCGTAAGCGTCGCCGGCGGCCGGCGATCGGGGGCCCACGCCTCTCGGCAGCCGTGTCCGGCGACGGGTGATTCCGTGCCCGGTCGACATCCGTCGGCCGGGCGCTTTTTTTTGCAACAAGCTCCCGCCGCCTGGCGGAGTGGCCCGGCCGTTCATGACGCCGTTTTCGCAGTCCTCGGTGCCTCGCTTCAACATGCGAACCATGGCGGCTAACGGTTACACCCTCGACTTTCGCCGCGGCGTCGCTGCCGCCGGCCTGGAACCCACCCGAGAGCGCGTCGATTGTGACTGGAGTGCTGCCAGTCAGGTCGGCCGCGACCGCGCTCGCAATGGCGATGCGTGGCAGGTGGCCCCGGACAGCGGTATCTTCGTGCTGGCGGATGGCCAGGGCGGGCACAACGCCGGCGACGTCGCCAGTCGCCTGGTCGTCACGCGCCTGGCCGAACGTCTGGCCGGCCGGGAGCCCGAGGGCAGGTTTGATCCGGCCCGGCGTCTGGCGCAAGAGATCACCGCGGCCAATGCCGACATCCTCGCGGCCGCTGCCCGGCAGCCCGAATGCCTGGGCATGGCCAGCACCGTGGCCTGCCTGTGGGTCGGCCCCCGCCAGATCTGCATCGGCCATGTCGGCCATTCGCGGGTCTACCTGCTGCGAGGTACCCGATTCCACCGTCTGACGCGCGATCACGTGCTGGCGAGCGGCGCCGACGACGGCCGGCCCGCCGTGTTGTCGCGCGCATTGGGCGCCGAACCGACCGTCGACGTGGACGTCCAGCAGGCCGACTGGTATCACGGCGACCGGCTGCTGCTGTGCACCGACGGCCTGACCGATCGTGTCGGCGACGCGCGAATCGCCGACGTGATGCAAGGGGCAGGCAGTGCTTCGGATTGTGTCGACACGTTGATCGCCGCGGCGCTGGCAGCAGGCGGGCGCGACAGTGTTACCGTGATCGGCGTATTTCTTTCGCGATCCTTCACCATTGCCTGAGTACGGTCGATGCAATCTCCCGAGACGACCGACGTTCCGCGGTTAGTGCTGAGTTCCGGCCAGCTCGTCCTGCGCAGCATTCCGATGCTCAAAGAGCAGATCTCGATCGGCCGGCGTCCGTACAACGACGTCGCGCTCGATGATCTGACGGTCAGCGGCGAACATGCGTTGATCGTGCAGCAGGGGGCGCAGGCCGTCGTGCGCGACCTGAACAGCCGCAACGGGACGCTGGTCAACGGCAATCCGATCACCGAGGTGCCGCTGGCCAACGGCGACCAGATCGACATCGGCATCTACCGGCTCAAGTTCATCCTGGACGTCAACGCGGGCCTGCTCGATGGCGGCGGGCGGGCGGGCGCCGTGCTGGCGGTCGTCGAGATGCTGAACGGCCCGCAGGCCGGATCGCATATCGCGCTGCAGCGGCCGATCACGAGCATCGGCCAGCAGACGTCGCAGGTGGCGGTCATCGCGCGGCGTCGCAGCGGCTTCTATCTGACGCACGTCGAAGGCCTGTCGCTGCCGCTGGTCAATGGCGAATCGATCGGCCTGATGGCGTATCCGCTCGCGCACAACGACCTGATCGAACTGGGCGGGGTGATGATGCGGTTCCGCGTCAACCTCTAGCCCAGCGTCATGTGCCGACGCGCGCCGCACGGAGGCTGAGCATGCGCTTGCCAGGGCAGTCGTGGATCCGCCGCGCGCTGGCCGGACTGCTGGTCACCGGCGCGTTGGCGATGGCCGTGCTCGGCGCCTGGCGGCTGCCGTTGATCGATGGCATCGATCGACAGATCTACGATATCCGGATGCGCTGGCAAGAAGCGCCGCCGGCCACGCAGGTCGTCATCGTCGATGTCGACGAACGCAGCCTCGTCGAACTCGGGCGCTGGCCATGGTCGCGTGGGCGTCTGGCGGAACTGGCCGACCGGATCGCCGAGCGCGGTCAGGCGCGCGTCATCGGATTCGACATCCTGTTCGCCGAGGCGCAAGCCGAGGCCGGCGAGGACGAAGCGCTGGCTGCGGCGCTGTCGCGTACGCCGTCGGTCCTCGGCTACTACCTGTCCAGCGACCGGGGCGGGCGCGTCAACGGCAAGCTGCCGCCGCCGGTCGTCGACAGCCGCACGGTGGCCGAGCTGGGTCTCGCGATCACCGACTGGTCGGGTTTCGGCGCCAACCTGCCGCCGTTGCAAGCAGCGGCCAAGGGAGCCGGGTTCTTCAACCCGGTCATCGATCCGGACGGCGTCGTGCGCCGGCTGCCGCTGCTGGGCCGCTTCGGCGACAAGGTCTACGAGTCGTTCGGGTTGGCCGTGCTGCGCGAATACGTGGGCGCGCCGGCCATGGCCCTGTCGGCCGACGCGATCGAGTTGCGGGGCGCGCGCGGCCGCGCGCGCCTGCCGGTATCCGATGGTCTGAGCGTTTTGGTGCCGTACGCGACGCTGCATACCGCGCGCCTGCCCGCCGGGCCGCGTGCGCCCGGCATCGGCTCCGGCCGATTCCTGACGATCTCGGCCGCGGATCTGTTCCAGGATCGCTTCGACTGGAATCTGCTGGCCGACAAGATCGTGCTGATCGGCGCGTCGGCTCCTGGTCTGTCGGATCTGCGCGCCTCGCCGATCAGCGAGACGTTGCCGGGCGTCGAGGTCCATGCCGCGATGATCGATGCCGCCCTGCGTCCGGCCGGGGCGCCCGAGTCGGCTGCCGGGCCGGTGATCCGCCAGCGCCCGCCCGAGGCCCGGGCCATCGGCGCCATCGGCCTGGTCGTGCTCGGGGCCGCGTTGTCGATCGCGATGCCGTCGGCCGGTGCGATCGGCGTGGTCGCGCTGGCCGCCCTGGGGTTGGCCGCCTGGTTCGGGTGGGACGCGTACGCATGGCAGCACCTGGGCTGGTCGCTGCCATCGGCGGGCGGCGCGCTGCTGGTCGTCGCGCTGACCGGCCTGTACCTGGCGCTGGGCTATCTGTTCGAAGGGCGTGCGCGCCGCGCCGTCGCCAACCTGTTCGGCGAGTACGTGTCGCCTGCGCTGGTCGACAAGATGACGCGCAACCCGATGCGCTTTTCGCGCATGACCAGCGAGAACCGCGAGCTGACGATCATGTTCAGCGACATCCGCGGCTTCACGCGGATCGCCGAGTCGATGGAGCCGGCCGATCTGCGAGAGTTCATCAACGAATTCCTGACCGCGATGACCGAGGTCATCCATCGCCACCATGGCACCGTCGATAAATACATCGGCGACGCGGTGATGGCGTTCTGGGGCGCCCCGATGGACGATCCGGCGCATGCCGACAAGGCGGTCGACGCCGCGATGGCGATGCAGGTCGAGGTCGAGCGGCTCAACCGCGTCAATGCCCGGCGCGGCTGGCCCACGCTGGTCATCGGCATCGGCATCAACACCGGCGTCGCGCGCGTCGGCGACATGGGCTCGAAGCTGCGGCGTGCGTACACGGTGCTCGGTGACGCGGTCAATCTCGCGGCACGAATCGAATCGTTGACCAAGCAGTTCGGTTCGCCGATCATCGTCGGCGAAACGACCGCCCGCGAAGCCGGGCATCATCGGTTCAGCGAACTGGCGCAGGTAAGCATCGCCGGGCGGAACGAGCAGGTCAGGATCTACGTGCCCGTGACCGATGGCGCTTATGACGTCGCCGAAACTTATGAAGTGCCGCGTCCGGCCCGTCGTTCCGGCGCGTCGCACGAGGATGTGCAGGACGCTCAATACGTGAAGGCCGTGCACCGCGTCGCCGATCCGCCGAGTTCGGCCGCCCGCCATGAAGTTGCGCGTCTTAGGATGTAGCGGCGGGATCGGCGCGCGGGCGAGAACGACGTCGTTCCTCGTCGACGGCGACATCCTGATCGACGCCGGCACGGGCGTCGAAGACATGACGATCGACGAGCTCGCCGCCGTCGATCACGTGTTCCTTACCCATTCGCACCTCGACCATATCGCCGCGCTGCCACTGGTCATCGATTCGGTGGGGGCGCTGCGTTCCCGACCGCTGGTCGTCCACGCGCTGCCCGAGACGATCGAGGCGCTCAAGACGCACATCTTCAACTGGGTGATCTGGCCCGATTTCACTGAAATCCCGCACTACGAGCGGCCGTGGATGGTGTTCGAGCCGCTGGCCGTCGGCCAGGTCGTGCAGGTCGGCGACCGCTATGTGCGCAGCCTCGCCGCCAATCACACGGTGCCGGCGGTGGGGTTCCACCTGTACCACGACAAGGCCAGCCTCGTGTTCTCCGGCGACACCGGGCCCAACGACGAGTTCTGGCGGCAGGTCAATGCGATCCAGAACCTGCGCTACCTGATCATCGAGACCGCGTTCTCCAACCGCGAGCAGGACCTGGCAATGACGGCCAAGCACCTGTTTCCGATCCAGCTCGCCGACGAGCTGGGTAAGCTGCAGCGCGATGCGCAGATCCTGATCACGCACCTGAAGCCGTCCGACCGCGTACGGATCGCGCAGGAGATCGACGCATGGGCCGGCCGGTTCGCGCCGCGGTTGCTCGAGGGCGGAGACGTTATCGAGTTCTGAGCCAGGCTGTATCGCCCGACAGGGTAATGTCCCGTCCGCCTCAGCAGGCCGAATAGGCACCGTCGACGACGATCTCCGCGCCATTGATATACGAGGCGGCATCGCTGAGCAGGAACGCGATGGTTGCGGCGACCTCGTCGGCCAGGCCCAGGCGGCGCATTGGAATGCGTTGCTGCCACATGGCCAGTATCTGCTTCGGTGCCATCGGCCGGCCCTGCTCGTCGAGCGGGGGCGAGTGCGTGGCGCCCAACTGGGTCATCGTCGGGCCCGGGTGGACGGAGTTGACGCGGATGCCCTCGGGGGCGAGTTCGACCGCCGCGGCTTTACCCAGCATCAAGACCGCCCCCTTGCTGGCCGAGTAGGTCGCATAGCGCGAGCCCGCGATCTGGCCGTAGATCGACGAAACGTTGACGATCGAGGCGGTGCCGCCGTTCGCGCGGATGCCCCGCCGCATCAGGGGCAGGGCGCCGATCATGCCCATGTACGGGCCTTCGACGTTGATCCGGTACTGCAACCGCAGATCCTCGATCGACGACTGATCGAACGCGCCGGCCAGCATGATCCCGGCGTTGTTGACCAGGCCGTGGAGCGCCTCGGATCGTTCGCCGACGAGCTGGAACAGCCGATCCCAATCCCGCTGCTCGGTGACATCGTGGACCAGCGTCGACAGCGAGCCGCTGGCGCCGGCCGCCGTTTCGGCCAGGCTCTCGCCGTTGCGGTCGGTCGCGAAGACGACGGCCCCCTCGGCCGCCAGCAGGCGCGCGGTGGCGCGGCCGATTCCCGAGCCGGCGCCCGTGACGATCAGGGTTTTTCCAGTCAGTGTCGAGGGCATGGGCTCGCGTCTCCGATGATCTTTTCGCGCCATGATGCCATCGGCGGAATCTCCTCGATGCCTACCGCCGGCCGGGTGCTTTCGCGTCGGCGCGGCTCCCTGATCGAGCCGCCGCCGTACGGTTCGATTCCACCTTGCACTGGGCTGGCAACGCAAGGTCTGCAATACTTGCACCCCACGCATCGGTTGGCGTCGTCGGCGATCCCGGCGATCGCGCCGGTCCCGGATGCGGTGCGCGCCCCGCTTCCCAACGCCAATTTATTGATTTGCTTGGGAAAAATCTGAGAAAACCTCAGTGACGGTGATCGATCGGGTCGATGCGCGAAAGAGCGTTCACCGCAGGATCTGCGGTATGAACGCTTCGATGGGGACGTCGATTCGGGGCCGCCGCAGGGCTGCGGGACCGTGCCGCGGGTCGATTTGAGCGAATTGGGTCCAATTTTTGAAGACTCCGCCGGAAGCCGTGCGCCGACCGGGAGTCGAGGTGCTGCGAAGGGATGAGACACTCATGAAGATCGGTATTCCGAAAGAGATTTTCGAGGGCGAGAAGCGCGTCGCGCTGACTCCGCAATCGGCGCAAGCGCTCAAGAAGCTCGGCTATGACTGCGTGATCGAGGCTGGTGCCGGCGATGCCGCCCGCTTCTCGGACGACGTCTATCGCGAGGCCGGCGTCACCGTCGTGCCGAGCGCGGCCGATCTGTGGGGGCAGGCCGACATCGTCGCCAAGATCCGGCAGCCCGAGGCGTCCGAGATCGATCTCGCCCGCTCGGGCCAGATCCTGATCTCGTTCCTCTATCCGGCGCAGAACGGCGAACTGCTCGAAGCGCTGCGCGCCAAGGGCGTGACGGCGCTGGCCATGGACATGGTGCCGCGCATCAGCCGCGCCCAGAAGATGGACGCGCTGTCGTCGATGGCCAACATCGCCGGCTATCGCGCGGTCATCGAGGCCGGCAACAATTTCGGCCGCTTCTTCACCGGCCAGATCACTGCCGCCGGCAAGGTGCCGCCGGCCAAGGTGCTGGTGGTCGGCGCGGGCGTCGCCGGCCTGGCGGCGATCGGCGCCGCGGTATCGCTGGGCGCCATCACCTACGCGTTCGACGTGCGGCCCGAGGTCGCCGAGCAGATCGAATCGATGGGCGCCGAGTTTGTCTTCCTGGATTTCAAGGAAAAGCAGCAGGATGGCGCGGCGACCGGCGGCTATGCCGCCCCTTCCAGCCCCGAATTCCGCGAGAAGCAGCTCGAGAAGTTCCGCCAGCTGGCCCCGGACATCGACATCGTCATCACCACCGCCCTGATCCCCGGCCGGCCGGCGCCCAAGCTGTGGACCGAGGACATGGTCGCGCTGATGAAGCCCGGCTCGGTCGTCGTCGACCTGGCCGCCGAGCGCGGCGGCAACTGCGACCTGACGGTGCCCGACCAGGTGATCGAGACGGCCAATGGCGTCCGGATCATCGGCTATACCGATTTCCCGTCGCGGATGGCGACCCAGGCATCGACGCTGTATGCGACGAACATCCGTCACATGATGGACGACCTGACGCCGGCCAAGGACGGCGTACCGGTGGTCAACATGGAGGACGACGTCATCCGCGGCGCCACCGTCACCAAGGACGGCGAGATCACGTTCCCCCCGCCGCCGCCCAAGATCCAGGCGATCGCCAAGCAGCAGCCGAAGAAGGTCGAGGAGACGCCCGAGCAGAAGGCCGCGCGCGAAGCCGCGGCGTTCAAGGCGGCCAGCAGCCGGCAGACCAAGCTGCTGCTCGTCGGCGGCCTGCTGATGCTGCTGATCGGCAGTGTCGCCCCGCCCAGCCTGATGGAGCACCTGATCGTCTTCGTGCTCGCGGTGTTCGTCGGCTTCCAGGTCATCTGGAACGTCGCCCACTCGCTGCACACGCCGCTGATGGCGATCACCAATGCGATCTCGTCGATCATCATCCTCGGCGCGTTGCTGCAGATCGGATCGAGCAGCGTCATCGTGTGGATACTGGCCGCGCTGTCGATCCTGATGGCGGCGGTGAACATTTTTGGTGGTTTTCTCGTGACACGCCGGATGCTGGCGATGTTCCGCAAGAGCTGAGCAGGGATAGTCAACATGCATCCAGGTCTGGTAACAGCTTCCTACATCATCGCCACGGTGCTCTTCATCCTGGCGCTCGGCGGCTTGTCCAATGAAGAGAAGGCCAAGCGCGCCGTCTGGTTCGGGATCGTCGGCATGGCGCTCGCGGTGCTGGCCACGATCATGGCGCCGGGCGTCAGCGGCGTCTGGCTGATCGTGCTGATGCTCGTCATCGGCGGCATCGGCGGTGCCCGGGTCGCCGCACGCGTGCAGATGACGCAGATGCCCGAACTCGTCGCCGGCTTCCACAGCCTGGTCGGCCTGGCCGCGGTGTTCATCGGCCTGAACGCCGACATCGAGGCCGGACGGGCCGCCGAGGCCGTGGCCAACGGCACGGCGGACGCGCTGTCGGGGTTCGCCGCCACGCTGGCGCACAAGACGCCGGTCGAGCTGTCGATCATGCGCGTCGAGGTCTTCCTCGGCATCCTGATCGGCGCGATCACCTTCACCGGCTCGATCGTCGCCTACGGCAAGCTGGCGGGCAAGATCGACTCGAAGGCGCTGACGCTGCCGGGGCGGCACGCGATCAACATCGGCGCCGGCCTCGTGTGCTTGCTGCTCGGCATCCTGTACGCGAATGGCGCCGGGTTGTGGACGATGGTACTGGTCGCGCTGATCGCCGGGGCTGTGGGTTGGCACCTGATCATGGCGATCGGCGGCGCCGACATGCCGGTGGTGATCTCGATGCTGAACAGCTATTCCGGCTGGGCGGCGGCGGCGATCGGCTTCACGCTGTCGAACAACCTGCTGATCGTCACCGGCGCGCTGGTCGGCTCCTCGGGTGCCATCCTGTCGTACATCATGTGCCGTGCGATGAACCGCAACTTCGTCAGCGTCATCCTGGGCGGCTTCGGCGCGGCCACGGGACCGGCGCAGGTGATCGAGGGCGAGCAGGTCGCGATCGACGCCGATGGCGTCGCCACGATGCTCAACGATGCCGACTCGGTCATCATCGTGCCCGGCTACGGCATGGCGGTGGCGCAGGCCCAGCAATCGGTGTCCGAGCTGACCAAGCGGCTGCGCGCCAAGGGCAAGGAAGTGCGGTTCGGCATCCACCCGGTCGCCGGCCGCCTGCCGGGCCACATGAACGTGCTGCTGGCCGAAGCCAAGGTGCCGTACGACATCGTGATGGAGATGGACGAGATCAACGACGACTTCCCGTCGACGGACGTCGCGATCATCATCGGCTCGAACGACATCGTCAATCCGGCCGCGCAGGAGGATCCGAACTCCCCGATCGCCGGCATGCCGGTGCTGGAAGTCTGGAAGGCCAAGAACGTGCTGGTGCTCAAGCGCGGGCAGGGCACCGGGTACTCCGGCATCGAGAACCCGCTGTTCTACAAGGAGAATTCGCGGATGTTCTATGGGGATGCGAAGAAATCGCTGGATGATCTGCTGACGCGGATCCAGTGAGTCGCGCAGAAGAGGGCGAGGCGCCGGCTTCGGCTGGTGGTCTCTGCCGTGAACGACCCTCCTATACGATGGTGGAGTTGCTGGCTTCGTCCGACTATGCTCACCCGCAGCCCGCGGAAGAGCGCGAGTGGGTGGATGCGCCGGCTATCGGCGCTGAGCCGGTATGAGGCGCCGCTGCGCCTTGTCCATAGGGTGTTTGGTCGGGAACCTTTCGTCGTAGAAGCGCGTCGGTCTGTTCGCCGATGATGCTCCGACCTTGCTCTGAACTCCCCGCATGCCGCTTGATCGAATGGCGGATGCATTTCGCCATTCCCGGGTTTTTCTGACATGGCCCTCCCGGCAACACCCCTTGGGAACGCGCTGCGGCACATCCAGTGACGCACCGCGTCACAAATTGCGTAGGCGGGGCGCGGAAGGGATGAAATGCGGCGTGAAATCGGTCACTTCGCCGATCGGCATTTGTTGCAGCGCAAGTGACATATGTCACGTCTATCGAGAATGTTTGCCATTCGTGCTCATTGGCTGACCGCTGATCGGTGTGCAACGGTTTACAGCGGCTAGTGGCACGCCGCTCGCTATATGTTTCGGCGTCGAGATCGAATTTGCTGATTCGACTGCTGTTCGCCTCAACTTTTCAAAACGGTACGGAGAAGTCAATGACGAAGAAGGTCCAAAAAGGTTTTACGCTGATCGAACTGATGATCGTCGTGGCGATCATCGGCATCCTGGCCGCGATCGCGATTCCGCAGTATCAGACGTATGTCGCGAAG
>JAKPAM010000214.1 GCA_029779435.1 Pseudomonadota bacterium
CGCCTCGATCAACGGCCTGCCGACCACTTCCGGCAACCGGATCGCGCTGATGGAAGACTCCGATGCGGCGATCGAGTCGCTGGTCGCCGACATCGACCAGGCCCGCGAACGCGTCCACATCAGCTTCTACATATGGCTCGACGACCACAACGGCGGCAAGGTGGCCGATGCGGTCTCGGCGGCGGCCCGGCGCGGCGTGACGTGCCGGATCATGGTCGATGCGCTCGGCTCGCGCCTGTTCATCAGGTCGCCGCGCTGGCAGCAGATGCGCCAGGCCGGCGCCCACCTGACGGCCGCGCTCGACGACGTACCGCGGCTGGGCCGGATGGCGATCGGCCGGGTCGACCTGCGCAACCACCGCAAGATCGTCGTCATCGACGATCGCATCGCCTACTGCGGCAGCCAGAACTGCGCCGATCCGGCCTTCCTGATCAAGGCGCGCTTCGCGCCCTGGGTCGACATCTTCCTGCGTTGCGAAGGGCCGATCGTACGCCAGTTGCAGTATCTGTTCCTGGTCACGTGGATGACCGAGACCACCGAGTCGGTCGCGCTGCCCGCGGCCATGCCCGAAGCTCGCGGCGGCGGCGATGGCGACGGCGTGATCGCCCAGATGTTCGGCACCGGTCCGACCAGTCGGCCCAACGCGATGTCCGACGTATTCGTGGCCTGCGTGATGGCCGCGCGCGAGCGGCTGCTGATCACGACGCCGTACTTCGTGCCCGACGAGCCGATACTGCGCGCCCTGTGCGCGGCGCCCCATCGCGGCGTCGACACCACGATCATCTTCCCCAGGCGCAACGATTCCTGGCTGGTGGGCAATGCCTGCGGTAGCACTTATGCAGCGCTGCTCGCCAACGGCGTGCACATTCATGAGTATCCGCTGGGCCTGCTGCACACCAAGTCGATGACGGTCGACGGTCACATCGCGCTGGTGGGCTCGGCCAACATGGATCGCCGCAGCCTGGAGCTCAACTACGAGAACAACCTGCTGATCGTCGATCCCGCCGCGACGCAGGTGATCGAAACACGCCAGCGCAGCTACCTCGCCGTGTCCGATCCGGTCGCGGCAACGGAAATCGGTGCGCGCCGGTTCGCGCGCCGGCTGGTGCAGAACACCGTGGCGATGATGGATCCGTTGCTGTGAACCCGGGCGGAGCACGCGACGCCTCCGGGAGCCTCGTCCGGGCTGCGCTTCGAGAGGCGGAGCCGCAGACAAGCGCCAATCGCCTTCCCTAATACAGGCTGACCTGCACGAGCCGGGTGGCCGGCGCGGCCTTCGGCGCCAACGCCGACGCCCGCGCGACGGCGGACGCCCGCGCGACAGCGGACGCCGACAGATCGCGATCGCGCGCCAACGAACCATGTTCGGCCGATCGAGCCGGCGACGAGAGCGCCTCGCGATCGTCCATGTCGGCGACGTCGATGCTGCTGCCAGCGATGCGCCGGACCGCTGCCGCGGAGCCTTCGGCCGGTCCATCGCCGTTGACCGGCGCCTGCCGTGCCGCCCCATCGGAACCCGTTGCCGCCGCGCCGCGAACATCCGCTGCCCCGACCACGCCGTCGATCCCGGGCAAGGCCCCCGCGGCCGCCATGCCAGACACCGGATCGAGCGGAACCTCCGTCATCGGGTCGATCTCATCAACCCCGGCAGCGCGGCCCCGCCCCCCCCGCAGCGCGGCCGACGGCGCCGGATCGAAGCGGCTGCAGTTGGCATGGCGCGCCAGCACGGGAACTTCGCACGCACCGAACTCCGACAGCGAGAGGTCCGCCGACGATCCGCCCGGCACCGATTGCAGCGCCAGCAGCAGCGAGAGCACCAGCAATCCCATCAGCGGCCCGCTCAGCGTGCGCCGCGCGCGCGTCTTGGCACTGCGGTGGCGCCCTTCCTGGCCCTGCGAACGCCGGAGCAACAGCAGTGTCGCGCGTACCAGAAAGAGTACGCATTCCCGCAAGGCTTCGACGATCTGGCGGCCGTGGCGCGGCAACATGAGAATTCCCCTGCTTGGTTGGGTCGCGTGTTGATCGAGCGTGCTGACGGGCCGGCCCTCAGACGATGCCCAGGTGCTCGATGCCCTTGTTCAGATCGCGTTCGCCGCGCTTGCTGTGCAGCTTGATCGTCAGCCGCAGGTCGTTGACCGAATCGGCGTTGCGAAGCGCGTCTTCATAAGTGATCTTCTCGTCCTCGTAGAGGTCGAACAGCGCCTGGTCGAACGTCTGCATGCCGAGCTCGCGGCTCTTCTTCATCGTTTCCTTGATGAGGCCGACCTCACCCTTGAAGATCTGATCGGCGACCAGCGGCGTGTTCAGCATCATCTCGACCGCCGGCACGCGCCCCTTGCCCTGCGCGACCGGAATCAGCCGCTGCGAGATCACGGCCTTCAGGTTCAGCGACAGATCCATCAGCAACTGCGCGCGGCGCTCTTCGGGAAAGAAGTTGATGATCCGGTCCAGCGCCTGGTTGGCGCTGTTCGCGTGCAGCGTGGCCAGGCACAAGTGCCCGGTCTCGGCGAACGCCACGGCGTGCTCCATCGTCTCGCGGTCGCGGATCTCGCCGATAAGGATCACGTCCGGCGCCTGGCGCAGCGTGTTCTTCAGCGCGATCTCCCAGCCGTCGGTGTCGACGCCGACCTCGCGGTGCGTCACGATGCAGCTGCGATGCGGATGCACGAACTCGACCGGATCCTCGATCGTGACGATGTGTCCCTGGCTGTTCTCGTTGCGATGGCCGACCATCGCCGCCAGCGAGTTGGACTTGCCCGAACCGGTCGCCCCGGCGACGATGACCAGCCCGCGCTTGGTCATCGAGACGTCCTTCAGGATCGTCGGCAGTTGCAGCTCGTCGATCGTCGGGATTTCCTGCTTGATCGTCCGCAGCACGATGCCGACGCGCCCCAGTTGCATGAACGTGTTGACGCGAAAGCGCCCGATGCCGGTCGGGCTGATCGCGAAGTTCACTTCCTTCTTCGCCTCGAACTCGGCGGCCTGGCGATCGTTCATCAGCGCGCGCGCCAGCTCCAGCGTGTGCTGCGGGGTCAACGGCGCGTTCGAGACCGGCTGCACACGGCCGTCGACCTTGAATGCCGGCGGAAATTCCGCGGTCAGGAACAGGTCCGAACCATTGCGCGACAGCATCAGCCGCAGCAGGTCCTGCAAGAACTTAGAGGCTTGTTCGCGTTCCATCGCGTTCGGTGTCCTGTCTTCAGTCGGAGAGTCGGGTTAGCGGCGATTCCGGTTGGCGGGGATCGGCGTAGCGAAACGGTGGAGCGCCGGGCCGGGGTAAGGGGCGAGCCTTCCGCGGTCAGGCGCCCGGGAAGTTCTCCTTGACCGCGGCGGCCGAGCGAGCCTCGCTCATCGAGATCGCCCCCTTGCGGACCAGATCGGTCAGGCACTGGTCGAGCGTCTGCATGCCCAATGCCCCGCCGGTCTGGATCGTCGCGTTCATCTGCGCGACCTTCGCTTCGCGTATCAGGTTGCGGATCGCCGGCGTGCCGATCATGATCTCGTGCGCCGCGACGCGGCCCGAGCCGTCCTTGGTCTTGAGCAGCGACTGCGAGATCACCGCGCGCAGCGATTCGGACAACATCGCGCGCACCATGTCCTTCTCGGCCGACGGAAACACGTCGACGATACGGTCGATGGTCTTGGCCGCCGATGACGTGTGCAACGTGCCGAACACCAGGTGACCGGTCTCGGCGGCCGTCAAGGCCAGCCGGATCGTCTCCAGGTCACGCAGTTCGCCGACCAGGATGATGTCCGGGTCCTCGCGCAGCGCCGAGCGCAACGCGTTGTTGAACGACAGCGTCTGCGGGCCGACCTCGCGCTGGTTGATCAGGCAGCGCTTGGACTCGTGCACGAATTCGATCGGATCCTCGACGGTCAGGATGTGGCCGTAGTGGTTCTCGTTGATGTGGTTGATCATCGCGGCCAGCGTCGTCGATTTGCCCGAACCGGTCGGCCCGGTCACCAGCACGATGCCGCGCGGCGTATTCGAGATCTCGGTGAAGATCTTCGGCGCGTTCAGTTCTTCGAGCGTCAGGATCTTCGAGGGAATCGTCCGCAGCACGGCGGCCGCGCCGCGCTGCTGCACGAACGCGTTGACCCGGAAGCGCGCCAGGCCCGGAATCGCGAACGAGAAGTCGCACTCGAGGTTTTCCTCGTAGTCCTTGCGCTGCGAGTCGTTCATGATGTCGTAGATCATGCCGTGGACATCCTTGTGCTCCATCGGCGGCAGATTGATCCGGCGGACATCGCCGTGCACGCGGATCATCGGCGGCAGGCCCGACGACAAATGCAGGTCGGAGGCCTTGTTCTTGACCGCGAAGGCCAGCAGTTCGGAAATGTCCATGGCGAATCCCCAGTGGGCGCGTCGGCAAGCCTCCCGGGCCGCGTTCGTCACCTGATCGACGTCTTGTTCGATTTTTCCGACGGACGGCGTCACTGGCACGCACCAGCCGGCAGGCCGTAGAATCGAGCGATGAACGGCGCCTTCCCGTTGCGACGACGCGACGAGGCGATGCGGCCTACACTCCCGATACGGAGGCTCCGATGGCCGATGGTTCGGACCTGCTGCTGTACCTGGGGCGCTTCACCGACGCCCTCGAACGCGGTGACGCGGCGGGCTTCGCCGCGGCTTTCACGCCCGATGCGGTCTACGACGACGTGTTCTACGGCCGCTTCGAGGGCCGCCCGGCGATCCAGGCGATGATCGCCGAGCGCTGGCTCGGGGACGGTCGGGATTTCCGCTGGGAGATGCGCGATCCGGTCTTCGACGGGCGCACCGGCTACGCGAACTGGGACTTCAGCTTCACGTCCATCAAGCAAGGCGACCTGCGCGCACTGATGGTGGGCGCCAGCAAGGTGATCGTCCAGGGCGGACTGATCCGGGACTATCGCGAGTGGTGCTACGACGGCGCCGCACTGGCGGGCCTGGGCGTGCCCGCGGATGTACAGCAGCGCCGTTTCGAGGCGCAGGACCTGAAGTTTCGCGGCCGCGCCGACAAGGCGCGGCACCGGCTGGGCGGCGCCTGAACGCGCTCCCCGCCGATTCGTTCACGGGTTCTCAGGCGTCGGGGTCGCTGCCGATCACCCGGTAGACGATGCCGCCGACGATCGCGCCGACGATCGGCGCGACCCAGAACACCCACAGTTGCGACAGGTACTCGCCGCCGGCGAAGATCGCCGGGCCCGTGCTGCGCGCCGGATTGACCGACGTGTTGGTCACCGGGATGCTGATCAGGTGGATCAGCGTCAGCCCCAGGCCGATCGCGATCGGTGCGAAACCGGCCGGCGCACGGCGATCGGTGGCGCCCAGGATGATGACGATGAACATCGCTGTCATCACGATCTCGGTCAGGAAGCCCGCCGCCATCGTGTAGCCGCCGGGCGACAGCGAATCGACGCCGTTCGAAGCCATGCCCTTCGTGACGTCGAAGCCGGCCTTGCCGGTAGCGATCAGGTACAGCACGCCGGCGCCGGCGATCGCGCCGATCGTCTGGGCGATGATGTACGGGACCAGGTCCTTGGCATCGAAGCGGCCGCCGACGACCAGGCCCACGGACACGGCCGGATTCAGGTGGCAACCCGAGATGTGGCCGATCGCGAATGCCATCGTCAGCACCGTCAGGCCGAACGCGAGCGCGACACCCAGCAGGCCGATGCCCACCTGCGGAAAGGCTGCGGCGAGCACCGCGCTGCCGCAGCCGCCGAGCACCAGCCAGAACGTGCCGACCAGTTCGGCGAACAATCGTTGGGATAAAGGAGGAATCGATGTCATGGGTATGGACCTCATCACGGACAATAGGGACAGCCCACGTTACCCGGATCCGCTGGCCGTATATCACTGCCCAACGATCATTAACAAAACGTGGTTAATCTGACCCATGGCAGCGCCGACTCGGTTGCCGAGCGCGCACCCGCCCCATTTCGCTCACTCGTGGATGTTTCCGATGTTCGCACTCGATGCCAGCCGCCTGGATGAACTGACCGACGCCGCGCGCCGCAGCCCGCGCCGCCGGCTCAACCTGAACCTGCACGCGACGATGGACGAGCCGATCCATCGGCTGGCCATCGCGATGGAACCGGATTCATACGTGCGGCCGCATCGGCATCGCGCACGCTGGGAATTGCTGATCGCCGTGCGCGGGCGCTTCGACGTCCTGACGTTCGATAGCGATGGCGGGGGGGGCGGCCGGCTGGCCAGCCGCATCCGGCTGGCGGCCGGCGAGACGGCGGCGCTGCAGTATCCGGCCGGCACATGGCACACGCTGGTCGCGCTGGACAGCGGCAGCGTGTTCTTCGAGGTGAAGGAAGGCCCTTACCTGCCGGTCGATGCCGAGGACTGGTTGCCTGGTGCGCCGGCCGAGGGCGCGACGACCGTGCCGACTTTCTTGCGAAAGCTGGCGGTCATGCAGATCGGTGAACGGGTCTGAACAGGCCTGAACGAGCCTGCGATCACGCAGGTGTCCAGGCGGCAGGCCTCAGGCCATCGCCTTGACGGCGGCGGACAGGCGGCTCTTGTAGCGCGACGCGGCGTTCTTGTGGATCACGCGCTTGTCGGCGATGCGATCGATCATGCTCTGGCCAGCGCGCAGTTCGGCGGTGGCTGCGGCCTTGTCGCCCGCGGCGATCGCCTTGCGGACTTTCTTGATCGCGGTGCGCAGCGCCGAACGCTGGCTGGAGTTCAGCAGGTTGCGCGCGACGGCCTGGCGTGCGCGTTTGCGGGAAGAAGCACTGTTTGCCATGCGAGAATCCGGGAAAAGACGGTGGGTTCCATCGGTCGCGGGTTTCGTTCGCCCGGCGCCCCGTGAGCAACCACAACCAAAACGGAAAGCCTTGTATTCTAATCCGAATCTCCGCTCCTGGGCAAGCTACGCGCGCCCCTCGAACCTCCAGGTGCTTGCTTGAACCTCCTCAAAGCGGCCGCCACCGTCAGCGGCATGACGATGCTGTCCCGGATCACCGGCCTGATCCGCGAGAACCTGACCGCCTCGATCTTCGGCGCGTCGAGCCTGACCGACGCGTTCTTCGTCGCCTTCCGCCTGCCCAACCTGCTGCGCCGGCTGTTCGCCGAGGGCGCGTTCTCGCAGGCGTTCGTGCCGATGCTCGCTCAGGCGCGCAAGGGCGATCCCGCGCAGACACGCCGGTTGATCGACCAGATCGCCACCGCGCTGTGCTGGACCGTGCTGGCCATCAGCGTGCTCGGCATGCTCGCGGCGCCGTGGCTGGTCTGGCTGATGGCCACCGGCCTGCAGAGCGACCCGGCCGCCTTCGACGCGGCGACCACGATGACGCGGGCGATGTTCCCGTACATCCTGTTCATGTCGCTGATCGCCCTGTCGGCCGGCATCCTGAACACCTGGCAGCAGTTCGCCGTGCCGGCCTTCACGCCGGTGCTGCTGAACGTCTCGTTCATCGTCGCCGCGCTCGTGCTGAGCCGGTACTTCGATCCGCCGGTGTACGCGCTGGCCGCCGGCGTGGTGATCGGCGGCATCGCGCAGCTCGCGATCCAGATTCCCGCGCTGCGCCGGCTGGGGTTGTTGCCGCGCATCGGCCTGAACGTGCGGGCGGCGTTCCGCGATCCGGCGACGCGCGAGGTAATGAAGCTGATGGGGCCGGCGGTATTCGCGGTATCGGTGTCGCAATTGAGCCTGATCATCAACACGAACATCGCATCGCGGCTGGCCGCGGGCTCGGTGTCGTGGGTCAACTACGGCGACCGGCTGATGGAGTTCCCGTCGGCGCTGCTGGGCGTGGCGCTGGGCACCGTGCTGCTGCCCAGCCTGTCGCGCGCCGGCGCCAGCGGCAACCAGGCCGAATACAGCGGCCTGCTCGACTGGGGCCTGCGGCTGTGCGTGCTGCTGTCGGTGCCGTGCATGATCGGCCTGGCGATGATGGCCGAGCCGCTGACGGCGATGCTGTTCCACTACGGCCGCTTCACCGCGCACGACGTCGCGATGACGCGCCAGGCCGTGCTCGGCTACTCGGTCGGGCTGATCGGCCTGATCTCGATCAAGGTGCTGGCCCCGGGCTTCTACGCGCGCAAGGACGTGCGCACGCCGGTCAAGATCGGCGTGTTCGCGCTGGTGCTGACGCAATTGCTGAACCTCGTGTTCGTGCCGTTCCTGCAGCACGCGGGGCTGACGCTATCGATCTCGCTGGCGGCGCTCGTCAACGCCGGACTGATGCTGATCGGCCTGCGGCGGCGAGGCGCGTATCAGCCGGCGACCGGTTGGGGGGCCTTTCTCGCCCGGATCGTCGCGGCCGCCGCGGCCATGGCCGGCGTGCTGGCGCTGACGGTCTCGCGCTTCGACTGGGTCGGCCTGCGCGACTCGCCCTGGGAGCGGATCGGCCTGACGTTCGCGCTGATCGCCGCGGCAGGGCTGGCCTATATGGGGGTGCTGGTCACGCTGGGCATCCGTCCCCGACAGTTCCTGCGCCGAAGCATCAGTTGAGCGGACGCTGATCCCTTCCTGGCGAGCGGTGCCTGCGCCAGGCGTCGGTCGGAGTCGAAACCCGCCCGCGCCGAGGCCTGCCCGACAGACTCCTACGGCAGTCTGCCGCGCGGCCTCGCCTCCGGCGCCGTGCGTGGCGGGCTGCCATCGGTTCTACAATCGCGGCACGCTCGCGACGCACATCCTCTCGCGAGCCCCTTGCTTGGAGCATCGTCATGCGCATCACGTTCATCGGCGGCGGCAACATGGCCAGCGCCCTCATCGGCGGCCTGCTGGCGCGCCAGCATCAGCCCGCCGATTTCTGCGTCATCGATCCGCAGCCGGCGACCCGCGACGGCCTGCGCCAGCGGTTCGGCCTGCGCACCGAAGGCGCGCCGTCGGCCGACGCGCTCGCGGCGGACGTCGTGGTGCTGGCGGTCAAGCCGCAGCAGATGCAGCAGGTCGCCGAATCGCTGGCGCCATTGATGGGCTCGCAACTGGTGATCTCGATCGCCGCCGGCATCCGCATCGGCGATCTGGCGCGCTGGCTCGGCGACTACGACCGCATCGTGCGGGCGATGCCGAACACGCCGGCGCTGATCGGCGAAGGCATCACGGGACTGGTGGCCAGCGCCAGCGTCGACGCCGCGCAGCGCGAGACCGCGCAACGGATCCTGGACGCGGTCGGCCAGTCGGTCTGGGTCGACGACGAGAGCCAGATCGACGCGGTCACCGCCGTCAGCGGCAGCGGCCCCGCCTACGTGTTCCATTTCATCGAGGCGATGGAGCAAGGCGCGATCGCGCTGGGCCTGCCGCCCGAGCACGCGCGACGGCTGGCGATCGCCACGTTCACCGGCGCCGCGCGCCTGGCCGCCGACTCCGACGAGCCGCCGGCCGTGCTGCGAGAACGCGTGACGTCCAAGGGCGGCACGACGGCCGCCGCGCTGGCCGTCATGGCGCAGCGGCACGTCGCCGCCCACATCGGCGAGGCCATGTCGGCGGCTCGCCAGCGTTCGATCGAACTCGGCGACGAGCTGGGCAAGGCCAACGGCTGACGCGGCAGGGTATCGCGACGACGTCGGCCGCCAACGACGCCAGTGCCGTTCACCAGGATCGAGCCCGTCGGCGAACCGGTCTCGGCGGCCGGCTGATGGTGGCCGACGATGGTGCGGCACCTGGCGGCATGCCGAGAGAACGCATGGGGAAGCTATCATCGAGCGGCAAACCCATACGAACAAAGGAGACGAAGAGATGACCAAATCCATGGACCCGGCTGCTGTTTCCCGCCGCGTGATTCGTCGCGTGGCCCTGGGCGATAACCTGACCCACGCCGCGCGCGTGCACGATCAGGCGCTCGCCCTGGTCGATGGCGACGAGCGGGTGTCGTATGCCGATTTGGAAACCCAGGCCAATCGATTCGCCCAGCACCTGCTCGCCAAGGGTCTGGCGCCGGGCAGCAAGGTGGCGGTGCTGGGGAACAACTCCATCGAGTTCCTGGTGGCCTGCTATGGCATCTTCAAGGCCGGCATGGTCTGGGTGCCGGTCAATCACATGCTGGCGGCCGACGGCGTGCGTTACGTGCTCGAGCACGCAGAGGTCGCTTATGTGCTGATCGACGACGTGCTGGCCGCGCGGTCCGATCTCGCCCCCATGCTGGCGGATCTCGGGCTGCCTACGCTGATCCTGCGCCCGGGCCGCGCCGCCGACGAGGTTACCCCTCTGCGCCAGGCCAGCCAGGGACGAGCCGATGCGCCGCCCGAGGTCGACATCGACGACGACGACCTGGTGCTCATCATGTACACCAGCGGCACCACGGGCCGGCAAAAGGGGGTCATGCACTCCCACTTGTCGGTGCACAGCGCGCTGGTATCGAACGTGGCGGAGCTGCTGCTGAGCCGGGACAGCATCAATTTCGCGGTGCTGCCCCTATTCCATTGCGCGCAGTTCGCGGGCACGGCCGCGGCCCTGCTGACGGGTGGAAGCGCCATCCTGCAACGCGGCTTCGACGCCGAGAAGGTCATGGAGGCCATCGAGCGCGAACGCGTCACGCATTTCACCGGACTGCCGCTGATGTATGCGGCCATGCTGCAATCACCGACGCGGCCGTCACGTGACCTGAGCAGCCTGCAGCAGTGCGTCTATGGCATGGCGCCGATGCCCAAGCCCGTTCTCGAGCGCCTGATCGCGGAGATCTGCCCGAATTTCAGTCTGGGCTCGGGACAGACCGAGGCCTTCCCGGTGACCACGCGCTTCCGCCCGGAGCAGCAACTCCAGCGATTCGGGGCTTATTGGGGGCAGGCGTGCATGCTCAACGACATGGCCATCATGGACGAAAGCGGCCGTCTGCTGCCGCGCGGCGAGATCGGCGAGATCGTGCATCGCGGACCCAATGTCATGCTGGGCTACTACAAGGACCCCGAGGCCACCGCCGCCGTCAGCGCTTTCGGCTGGCACCACACCGGCGATATGGGCATGTTCGATGCCGACGGGCAGTTGCTGTTCCTGGATCGCAAGAAGGACCTGATCAAGACCGGCGGCGAGAACGTGCCCTCGATCAAGGTCGAGGAGGTTCTGCTGCGTCACCCGGCGGTGGCCAATGCGGCCGTGGTCGGGCTCGCGCATCTGCGCTGGGGCGAGGCGGTCAGCGCCTTCGTCGTCCTCAAGCCCGGGATGAGCGCCGCGCCCGAGGAATTGATCGAGCACTGCCGGCCGTTGCTGGGTGGCTTCGAGATGCCCAAGGCCTTGCGGGTGTTGCCCGAGTTTCCGATGACCCCGACCGGCAAGATCCAGAAGCACCTCATCAAGCGGGAGTACGAGGACTTGTTCGCGAGCGAGAACAGGGTGTGATCCTCATCGTCCGACGATATCAACCCTCCCGAGCCAACCCCTGTTCGAACCGACGCCCTGTTCCCGTGAACTCCGGTCGCGCCTGGAAAGCTTCATGGACGAGCACGTCTATCCGAACGAGCAGCGCGGTCGAGGAACCGGACTACTGCGCTGCCGCCAGGATCGCCTGCGCCTTCAACAGCACGGGCCGGTCGATCATCTTGCCGTCGAGCTGCACGGCGCCGCTCGACCCTTCGACCGCAGCCATCACGCACCGGGCCCAGTCGATGTCGGCCGCCGACGGCGCCAGCGCGGTGTGGATCGGCGCGACCTGCTTCGGATGGATGCATAGCTTGGACGTGAACCCGAACGCGCGCGCGAACGCCAGTTCGTCCAGCAGCCGCTTCTCGTCCTGGATGTCGGGCGTGACGCCCGCCACCGGCGGTGCGATGCCGGCGACGCGCGAGGCCAGCGCGATCCGCGTCGACGGCTCGATGAACCCGCGCTCATCGCCGGACAGGCCGACGTCGACCGCGTAATCGAGCGTGCCGAACGCCAGCCGCTGCACGCCCGGCGCGCGGGCGACCGCCTCGACATTGAGCACGCCGGCCGCCGATTCGATCAGCGCCACCACCCTGCCCTGCGGGCCGATCGCGCCGATCACCGGATCGACCTGCTCCGGCGTCTCGACCTTCGGCAGCATCACCGCCTGCCAGGCGAACTGCGCGACCATCTGCAAGTCGTCGTCGAACCAGGCCGTCGATGCATCGTTGATCCGCACGAGCAGTCGCTGCCGGTCGCCGGTGAACGCGTCCAGCCACTTCTCCAGCCCGGCGCGCGCGGTGTCCTTGTCACCGGGCGACACCGCGTCCTCCAGGTCGATGATCACCGCGTCGGCGCCGGCGGCCAGCGCCTTGTCGAAGCGCTCGGGCCGATTGGCCGGTACGAACAGGTAAGTGCGGGGGTAAGCGTCCGCCATCGTGATCTCCATTGGTGCGGGCAAACCCTAGCGCAGCGTGACCGTCGCGTCCATCGACAGGCAACCCTCGTGATCGCGGGTCCACAACCGGATCGTGCGGCCGTCCTCGGACGGCTGGCCGCAGACGCTGAACGGGTTGATGTCGAAGATCGGCCGCATCGCGCGGAACTCGAATCCGGCCACGTCGGCCTGCGGCATCTGCCGGCGCAGCAGGTCCATCAGCAGCGTCGCCTGCAGCGGGCCATGGACGATCAGCCCCGGATAACCCTCGACGGTCGTCGTGTAGCGGCGATCGTAGTGGATCCGATGGCCGTTGAACGTCAGCGCCGAGTAGCGGAACAGCAGCACGTCGTCGGGCACGATGCGGCGCTCCCAGGCCTGCGTCTCGGGCGCCTTCGTCGGGGCCGGCGCCTTGTCGCCGGGCGATGGCGCCGGGCGATAGACGATGTCGTGGAATTCCTCGAGCAGCACGTCGGATTCGCCCTGACGGCGCACGTCGTGGCGCACCTTGACGAACACCAGCGAGCCCGTGCGGCCGGATTTCTCGGTGACGTCGATGATCGTCGACGTGCGCGACAGCACGTCGCCGACCTTCAGCGGCCCGTTGAACCGCATCTGGCTGCCCGCCCACATGCGCCGCGGCAACTCGATCGGCGGCAGGAATCCACCGCGCTGCGGATGGCCGTCGGGGCCGAGCTGGGCCTGCGGCGCGACCGGCAGGAAGTACATCCAGTGCCACAGCAGCGGCAGCGGCGTCCCCGCCGGCGGCGTGTCGTTCGGCCAGTCCAGCGTCGCCGACAGCGCCGCCACCGGATAGGCGGTCACCGTATCGATCTTCGTCTCGGTCTTGCCGACCCACTGCTTGACGTCCGTGCTCATGCTTGGTTCTCCTCTGCCTTGATGATCGCTGCGTCGATGATCGCTATTTTGATGACAGCCATTTTAATGGCCGCTGCTTCGGTGGCCGCCACCTCGATAGCCGCGGATTCGGTGGCGGCGGCTTCGATGATCGCCGCCCATGACCGCCAATGGGGGCGCAGCGTTGCGTCACGCCAGCGCGTAGTCGAGCGCCAGGCCGACGAACACGGCGGCGCCGAGCCAGTTGTTCAGGTTGAACGCGCGAAAGCACCCGTCGCGCGAGCGGTCGCGAATCAGCCAGCCATGGTGGATCGCCATGCCTGCCGCCACGATGAGTCCCGCCGCGTACCAGACGCCACGCCCGGCGATCGCGCCGGCCACGGCCAGCAGCGCCAGCGTGATCGCATAGCAAACCATCACGGCCGCCACGTCGAAGCGGCCGAACGTGATCGCCGACGTGCGGATACCGATCTTCAGGTCGTCATCGCGATCGACCATCGCATACTCGGTGTCATAAGCGATCGCCCAGAAGACGTTGGCCAGCAGCATCACCCACGCCACCGCGGGCAGTTCGCCGAGCGTGGCGGCGAACGCCATCGGAATGCCGAAACCGAACGCCACGCCCAGGTACGCCTGCGGGATCGCCAGGAAGCGCTTGGTGAACGGATAGCTGCCGGCCAGGAACGCGCCGACGAACGCCAACGCGAACGTCAGGCCGTTGAACGGCAGGATCAGCAGCAGCGACAGCAGCGACAGCACGACGAACACCATCACCGCTTCCCACGCGTGGAGCTTGCCGGCCGTCAGCGGACGGTCGCGGGTCCGCAGCACGTGGCGGTCGAAATCCCGGTCGGCCCAGTCGTTGATCGCGCAGCCGGCCGCGCGCATCAGCACGGTGCCGGCGACGAACGCGAACAGCAGGTAGGGCGCGGGCCGGCCGTCGGCGGCGATCCAGACGGCCCACAGCGTCGGCCACAGCAGCAGCAGGATGCCGATCGGCTTGTGCATCCGCGTCAGCCGCCAATAGAGGCTGGCGCGGCTCTCGCGGGGGCTCAGCGCGCCTGGGACAGCCATGACACGTAGCGACTGACGCCTTGCTGCACGGTGAGGAACGGATCGCCATATCCGACGGCCCGCAGGCGATCCATCTCGGACTGCGTGAAGCTCTGGTACTTGCCCTTGAGCGCTTCGGGAAACGGCACGTATTCGAGCAGCCCGGCCTCGACCTGCTCGGCCAGCGACAGCGGCGATTGGCCCTGCTGCTCGCGCAGCGTATTGACGACGGTGGTCGCGACGTCGTTGAACGGCTGCGCGTGCCCGGTCCCGCAATTGAACACGCCGCTGATCGGCTCGCCGCGCTCGGCGCGGTCGAAGAAGAACAGGTTGACCTTGACGACGTCGTCGACGTGGATGAAGTCGCGCGACTGCCCGCCCGCCGGCCAGCCGTCCCAGCCCTCGAACAGCCGGACCTTGCCCTCGGCGCGGAACTGGTTGAAGTTGTGGAACGCCACGGACGCCATGCGGCCCTTGTGCGTCTCGCGCGGGCCGTAGACGTTGAAGTAGCGCAGTCCGACGATCGGCGCCGACGGCGATGTCGACGTAGAAGCATCGAGGTGGCGCCGCACGATCTGGTCGAACAGCAGCTTCGAGTATCCGTAGACGTTCAGCGGCCGCTCGAACTCCGGTTCTTCGACGAAGCGCCGAGATCCGCCGTACGTGGCCGCCGACGATGCGTAGATCAACGGAATCCGGTGCTGCTGCGCGAACGCCAGCAGCGCCTGCGAGTACCGGAAGTTGTTCTCGATCATGTAGCGGCCGTCGGTCTCCATCGTGTCGGAGCACGCGCCCTGGTGGAAGATCGCACGGATGCGCGCCGAGCCCTGCTTCAGCGTGGCCAGCCCAGGCCAAGAGCCATCGGCCAGCGACGGCAGCGCGGCCAGCAACTGCGTCTTGTCCAGGTAGTCGACCATCCGGCAGTCGACCAGGTTGTGGAACTTGTCCGCGCGGGTCAGGTTGTCGACCGCCAGGATGTCCTGCTCGCCGCGGTCGTTCAGCGCCTTGACCAGGTTGCTGCCGATGAATCCGGCAGCGCCGGTAACGATGATCACTCGAATCCCCTGCTGTTCATGAT
>JAKPAM010000244.1 GCA_029779435.1 Pseudomonadota bacterium
TCGCGTCGCGCTTGTCGTCGATCGCACGTCCGTTCGCGTTGTTCCTCGACGATTTCGAATGGATCGAAACCCCGTTGGGCAGCGCGCTGATCCGCCAGATCATCGACTACCTGCCGGCGTGCGGGCAGTTGGTGATCGGCTCGCGCACGGTGCCCGACATCGGCCTGGGCCGCTTGCGCGCGCATGGCCGCCTGGTCGAGATCCCGGCGGCCTGGCTGCGGTTCTCGACCGAAGAGACGGCGTCGTTCCTGCGCCAGCAGAAGGGCCTGGCGCTTCGCGACGTCGACATCGGTGTGCTGCACCAGCGTACCGAGGGCTGGCCCGCCGCGTTGTGGCTGGTGTCGCTGGCGCTTCAGGGGCGAGACGATCCGCAGGCGTTCATGCGGACCTTCGATGGTGCGCATGCGTCGATCACCGACTACCTGATCGACGACGTGCTGGCGAAGCAGGACGCGTCGATCCGGCGGTTCCTGCTGCACAGCAGCGTGCTGCAGTCGCTGAGCGCGCCGTTGTGCGACGCGGTGCTCGAACGCGACGATTCGCACCGGATGCTGATGGCGATCGAGCGCGCGCATCTGTTCCTGGTGCCGCAGGATCGGGATGGGCAGTGGTGCCGCTATCACTCGTTGTTCGCCGACTTTCTGCGCAGCCAGTTGCGCCAGTCGGACCCGGCGGCGTTCGTGCGCCTGTGCCGCCGCGCGGCTGACTGGTGGCTCGCGCAGCGTAGGCCGACGCCGGCGATCGAGCACTTGCTGCAAGCCGGCGAGACGCTGGACCTGCTGCCGATGCTCGCCGGGCATGCCGAGACGCTGCTGTGGCAGGGTCGCGTGCGCACGCTGGCCCGCTGGTATGCGAGCGTGCGGCCCTGGTCGGCCGAGCAGGCCGATCGCCCGGACGCCGATCGCGCACCGGCGGGGCCGGGGGGCGGGTCGATGCATGACGGAGCGACGGCGGATGCCTCCCAGGGGTTGCTGGCTTTTCCGGCGCTGGCGCTGGTCTTCGCGTGGGCGCTGACGCTGAACCATCACTATCGGGAAAGCCGGCGGCTGCTGGATGCCGTCGACGCGCGCGACGCCAGCTTGGCCGCCGATACGCGCGCGGTCCGTGCGTTCATGCTGGCGATGAGCGACGCCGTCAAGGCGTCGTCGGCGCTATGGCAGCAGTGCCTGCTCGACGAGGCGTCGTCGCGACCTTTCTCGCGGGCGATGCTGGGGGCGTCGTACGGCTTCTGCCTGCTCGCTCACCATCGCTTCGACGAGGCTCGGCGCTTTCTCGTGCAGGCGCGGCACATCGTCGAACCTGTCGGCGAATCGTTCATTCCGCCGATGGCGTCGTGCCTCGAAGGCGCGATCGACATGGCGCAGGGGCGCCGGCTCAACGCGGTCGCGCGGTTCCGCGCCGCGCTGACGGGGCGTGATCCGGCGTTCTCGGCACCGGCCGGCAGCCGCACGGTCGCCGCGGCGTTCCTGGCCGAGGCCCTGTACGAAGGCGGCGAGCTGGACGAGGCCGAACGCTTGCTGCGTTTGTATCTGCCGATGCTGGAGGCGGCTGCCGCGCCCGATCAGTTGATGATCGCCTACGCGGTGTCGGCACGGATCGCGTTCGCCAACGACGACGGCGCGCGCGCCACGCGCTGGCTGACGGCGATGGAGCTGGTCGGGCATCGCGAGTCGCTGCCGCGGATGGTGGCGACCGCGCGGCTCGAACGCGCGCGCATCGCGCTGTTGTCCGGAGATGCGCCGGCGGCGCGCGACCAGATCGCGGCGGCGTCCGAAGCGTCGGTCTGGCAGCCTTTCGAGGGGCTGGTCACGCAGGCCAATGAATGCGAGGACCCGCAGGTGGCGATGCTGCGGTGGCGGTTGCGGACCGGACAGCCCGATGCGGTCGTCGCGCCGTTGAAGGCGCTGCTCGCGCAGGCCCAGGCGCTGCATCGGCATCGGCGGGCGCTGAAGCTGAACGTGCTGCTGGCCGAGGCCCTGTGGGCCGCGGGCCAGGCGGGGGCGGGCGCGCGTCGCCTGCACGAGGCGTTGCGCGCCGCGGCCGCCGAGGGCTTCGTGCGCTGCTTCGTCGACGAGGGGGCCGCGCTGCTGGCGCGCGTGGCCGAGCTGCGCCCCGCACTCGTCGAGCGCGGTGATAAGGCGGCCCTGGCGGCCTTCGTCGATCGCCTGCTGGCGTCGGGCGCCGGACGGGATGCCGAAACGGCGCCGGTCGCCGCGTTCGCAGCGGTGGCGGCGCCCGGGCCGGCCGGGCCGATCGGCCTGGTCGGGTCGGCCGACGGCGTGCTGTCCGAGCGTGAGCGACAGGTGCTGGAACTGCTGGCTCGCGGGCACCGCAATCGCGCGATCGCCGATCGCCTGTTCGTGTCCGAGACCACCGTCAAGGCGCATCTGCGCAGCATCAACAGCAAGCTGGGCGCGCAGAGCCGCACGCATGCGGTGGCGCTGGCACGGGAACGCGGCCTGATCGCCTGATGCCGGGCCGAAGCGCGAGCCGCGCCCTCCAGGGCGGCGTCGAGCGAAGCGAGCGCGAAAATTGTCCGTTCGGACGAGGCCGCCGCCGTCTGCCGGCGCGAGGATGGGAACCATGGCGGCACCGGAATCCGATCGCGGTCCGGCACCGCCTGGGATTACCCTAAAGACAGCGAGGAGACACATCGATGAACAAGCGAGTCGCGGCCTGGCCGTTGGCCATCGCATTGCTGGGCGGCACCGCGCACGCCGCCAACGACGGTCCGGTCAAGATCGGCGTGCTGACCGACATGACCGGTTTCCTGTCCTCATCCCTCGGCGAGGGATCGGTCGATGCCGCGCGGATGGCGATCGAGGATTTCGGCGGCGAGGTGCTGGGGCGCAAGATCGAGCTGGTGTCGGCCGATCACATGAACAAGCCCGACCTCGGCCTGGCCACGACCCGCAAGTGGTTCGACAGCGAAGGCGTCGACGTGGTCGCCGACATCGGCAACTCGGCGGTCGGCCTGGGCGTGCAGGAACTGGCCCGCGCGCAGAAGAAGCTGGTGTTCATCGTCGGCGCGTCCAGCTCGGTCTTCACCGACAAGGCGTGCTCGCCCTATGGCACGCAGTGGAGCCAGGATACGTACATGTTCGCCAACAGCGTGCCGGCGATGCTGACCCGTGCGGGCGATGATTCCTGGTTCTTCGTGACGGCCGATTTCGCGTTCGGCCAGGCGCTGGAGGCCGATGCGCGGGCAGCGATCAAGGCGGCGGGCGGCACCGTCGTCGGCGGCGTCAAGCATCCGTCCAACAACACCGATTTCTCGTCGTTCCTGATGCAGGCCTCGGGCTCCAAGGCCAAGGTCGTCGCGTTGGCCAACGCGATCACCGACACGACGAACTCGATCAAGCAGTGGCGCGAGTTCCAGATGGGCGACAAGGGCCAGAAGCTGGTGGCGCTGACGCTGCTGACCAACGACGTGCGGGCGCTGGGCCTGCAGACGGCGCAGGGAACGACGTTCGCCAGCATTTTCTACTGGGACCTGAACGACAAGACCCGGGAATTCGCCAAGCGCTTCTACGCGCGCAACAAGGCCATGCCCGTCGAAGCGCACGCGGGCACGTACAGTGCGGTCGCGCACTACCTGAAGACCGTCAAGGCGGCGGGCACCAAGGATCCGGACGTGATCCGCGTGAAGATGCGCGAGATCCCGGTCAACGATTTCTATTCGGACAACGTGCGGATCCGCGAGGACGGGCGGGTCATGCGGCCGTCGTACATCGCGCGGGTCAAGGCACCGTCCGAATCGACCGGCGAGTGGGACCTGTACAAGATCCTGCAGACCGTGCCGCCCGAACAGAGCTGGCGTCCGGTATCGGCGTCGTCGTGCCCGCTGCTGGGCAAGGGGGCGTGATGAGCGACGATCACACGACCGAACCGCGCGTCGCGGTGGTGACCGGTGCGGGATCGGGCATCGGCCGGGCGGCGGCGCTCGCGTTGGCCCGTGACGGCTTTTGCGTCGTGGCGGCCGATCTGAACGAGGATGCCGCGCGGGCCTGTGCCGCCGAGATCAACGCGGCCGGCGAGTGGGCGCCTGGCGAGCGGGCGATCGCCGTGCGCGTCGACGTCACCGATGAAGACCAGTGCGTGGCGATGGTCGCGGCCGCCTGCGAGCGCTGGGGGCGCCTGGATGCGGCCTTCAACAATGCGGGCATGCCCGGCTATCCGCTGTTGACGACCGAGCACAGCCTCGACCAGTGGCGACACGTGCTCGACGTGAACCTGACCGGCGTGTTCAACTGCGTGCGGGCCGAGATGCCGGCGCTCAAGCGCGCGGGAGGCGGCGCCATCGTCAACACCGCGTCGATCATGGGTCTTCGCGGCGCTTATGGCGGGTCGGCGTACTGCGCGTCCAAGCACGGCGTCATCGGGCTGACCAAGGTGGCGGCGTTCGAAGGCGGGCGCGATGGCATCCGCGTCAACGCCGTATGCCCCGGCTACATCGACACGCCGATGACGACCGGCCCCGATTCGCTGTTCACCGAGCGCAAGCTGGAAGCCGGATTGGCGCGCGCGGCGATACGCCGGCTCGCGAAGCCGCAGGAGGTCGCGGACATGGTGGCCTGGCTGTGCTCGCCGCGCGCGTCGTACGTGACCGGCGCGTCCTTTCCGGTCGACGGCGGCATGACCGCCGGCTGATCGATCGACCACGGGCCGCAGCGCGGGACTCGTCCTTCAGGGCGAGGCCGAGCGAGGCGAGCCCCTTCATCGACAAACATTCAGGAGCCATCGTGAACGACGCTTATCAACGATTCGAGACCTTGCGATTCGACCTCGACGACAAGGTCCTGACGGTCCGGTTCAATCGCCCGCAGGCCTTGAACGCCGTCAACGCGACGCTGCACAGGGAACTGTCGCAGGTGTTCCCGCTGATCGCGGCCGACCCGGGGGTCGAGGCCGTCGTGCTGACCGGCGAAGGCCGGGCCTTCTCGGCCGGTGGCGACATCGAGTGGTTCCGCGACATCACGCCGGCGCAGCTCGATGCGTTGTTCGTCGAAGCGCGCAAGATCATCGTCGACATGATCGAGGTGCCGCAGCCGATCATCGCAGCGGTCAACGGTGTCGCGGCCGGGCTGGGCGCCACGCTGGCGCTGTTCTGCGACGTGATCTACATGGCCGACGACGCGAAGATCGCCGACCCGCACGTGCGCATCGGCGTGACGGCCGGCGATGGCGGCGCGGCGATCTGGCCGTTGTTGACGAGCCTGTCGCGCGCCAAGGAGCTGCTGATGACCGGTGATGCGCTGACGGCAGGGGAAGCCGACCGGATCGGGCTCGTCAACCACGTCGTGCCGGCCGGCGAACTGCTGTCGCACGCGCAGGCGATGGCGCATCGCCTGGCCAAGGGATCGCGGATGGCGATCCGCTCGACCAAGGCGTCGCTGAACAAGCATCTGCGCGACTCGGTCAACCTCGTGCTCGATACCTCGCTGGCGCTGGAGAAGGAGTGCTTCTCCGACGCGTTCCACAAGCAGGCGATCGAGGCGTTCGCCGCGAAATCGCGCACACGCGGCTGAACGGAAGGGAGGGGATGATGAGGCATGACGATCGTGCGCTGGGGCATATGCGCGTCGATAACCTGTTGACGACGGCCGCGATCCGCTATGGCGGGCAGCAGGCGTTCTATTGCGCGCCGACCGGGCGGCGCTTCACGTTCCGGCAGGTCGACGAGCGCGTCAATCGGCTGGCCAACGCGCTGCTCGCACTGGGCCTGCGAAAGGGTGACCGCGTCGCCTTCCTCAGCACCAATCGCATCGAGGTCGTCGACATCTATCTGGCGCTGGCGCGCGCGGGCCTGGTCGGCCTGCCGCTGAACTATCGGCTGGCGCCGGTCGAGATGCGCGCGCTGGTCGCCGAAGTCGGCGCCGGCACGCTGATCGTCGAGCGCCGCTTCGCGGACATGGTGCCGGTCGTGCGCGAAGGCCTGTCCGGGGAGCGGCGGGTGATCGCGCTGGGTGAACCGGCGGCCGGCGGCGAGACGGACCGCGCGATGGCCGACGGCTCCGTCAGCGATTACGACGAGTTATGCGCGGCCGCTGGCAGCGACGATCCGCGGATCGACATCGACGAACACGATCCGTACTACTTCAACCTGACCTCGGGCACCACCGGCCTGCCCAAGTGCTACCTGATCTCGCACTACAACGCGGCGTCGTTCGTGCCGATGTTCCAGGCGATGCACGTCGACGAGCGCGACGTGCTGATGACGGTGTTCCCGATGTACGGCCGCGTCGGCTTCGCATGGGTCGCCTGCGGGATGATCTGGGGAAACCGCAACGTGTTGACGAACTTCGACGTCGACGATGCGCTGCGGCTGATCGAGGCCGAGCAGGTGACGATGGTCAACCTGGTGCCGACGATGGGGGCGATGCTGCTGGCCAGTCCGGCGCTCGCGCGCAGCGACCTGCATTCGCTGCGGGGCATCGTGTTCGCCGGGTCGCTGCTGCCGGCGCCGGTGCGCGAGGGGGTCCAGGCGCGGATCTGCCCGCAGATCTACGAGTACTACGGCATGCAGGAAACCAGCACGCTGGTCGT
>JAKPAM010000249.1 GCA_029779435.1 Pseudomonadota bacterium
ATGATTTCGTGCTGCCGGCCGCCGCGCTGCATGCCGCCATCGAGGCGCTGCGCCAGCGCCAGCCGCTGCAGCACGCCACCGGCGCGTCGCATGCGGCCGGCTGGGTCGATGCGGCCGGTCGCCTGACGCTCGTGCGCGAGGACGTCGGGCGACACAACGCGCTGGACAAGCTGCTGGGGGCGCTGGCGCGAAGCGGCTGGCGCGGCGGTGGCGGAGCGGCGATCGTCACCAGCCGGGCCAGCGTCGAGATGGTGCAGAAGGCGGCGATACTGGGCGTGCCGATCCTGGCGACGATCTCGGGCCCGACGGCGCTGGCGATCCGGACCGCGCAGGACTGCGGTCTGACGTTGGCCGCGTATTTTCGGGACCACGGCCACGTGCGGTATGCGCATGGCGGGCGGCTGGGCGAAGCCAGCCGCCTGGACACCTGTCGGCGCTGATCTTCGACAGGCTCCGGGCGGGCGTTCGCAAGCCTCGAGGCGCCGGAAAGCCTCGGATCAGCAGCCGGCCGCGGCGGGCCAGCGATCGGCCGCCAGACGTCGGCCGAGCTGGCGCAGGAAACCCACGCATTGGTCCAATTGCTCGACTTCGACGAACTCGTCGGCCTGGTGGGCGACCGCGATCTGCCCCGGACCGCAGATCACGGTCTGGACGCCGATCTGCTGCAGCATGCCGGCCTCGGTGCCGAAGCTGACGCGGCCGAACTCGCGATGCGAACACAACGGGCGCAGCACGTCGGCCAAGTGGCGGTTGCCGCGCTCGTCCAGTCCCGGCGCGTCCAGCACCTCGTCGATGCGGATGTCGACGTCGGGGAAGCGCGCGCGCAGCGGCGCCAGCAGCGTCTACCGGCAGTAGTCGCGCACCCGGGCGACGATGTCGGCGGCCCGCACGCCGGGCAGCGCCCGTACCTCGAACACGAAGTCGCACTCGCGGGCCGTGATGTTGTGCGCGGTTCCACCGCGGATCTGGCCCGCGTGGACGCTGGTGTGCGCGAACTCGAAGCCGTCGTGGCGCTCGGCCTCGTTGAGCCGGCGTTGCAGGCCGTTCAGGAACACGATGACTTCGGCGGCCAGTTCGACGGCCGAGACGCCCTGATCGCGCAGCGACGAATGCACGCCGTGGCCCGTCACATGGCAGCGATAGATCGCCGCGCCCTTGTTCGCGACGACGATCTGCATCGATGTCGGTTCACCGATCACGCAGGCGGCCGGCTTGACCGGCGCGCGGTCCAGGTGCGCGGCCAGCAGCCGCATCCCGTGCATGTCGGTTTCCTCGTTGTACGACAGCGCCAGATGCACCGGGCTCTTGAGCGGCAGCGCCGCGAATTCGGGCGCCAGCGCCGTGAAGCACGCGATGAACGCCTTCATGTCGGCCGAGCCGCGGCCATGCAGGTTGTCGCCCCGCCGGGTCAACGTGAACGGATCGCTGAGCCAGGTCTCGCCCGCGACCGGCACGACGTCGGAATGGCCGGACAGCATCACGCCGGGCACGTCGGCCGGCCCGATCGTCGCGAACAGGTTGGCCTTGCCCGGCTCGTCGCCGCGCTGCACGAATGCCTTGACGCCGAGGCCGTCGAGCCGATTGGCGACCCAGTCGATCAGCGCGACGTTGCTGAGGCTGCTGGTCGTGTCGAAGGCCACCAGCGTGCGCAGCGTGTCGATGACGTCTCGTTGGGTAATCACGCGGTCTCCTCTTTGCACCGGGCCGATGCCTAGGGTCTGTTGACAGGCCCTAGCGTTGACAGGCCCTGGGTGGGTTCAGGCCTGCCGCAGCGCGGTGGCCGCGCGCGCCAGCGCCGTGATGCGGTCCCAGTGCCCGCCGGTGATCGCGTCGGACGGCGTGATCCAGGATCCGCCGACGGCGACGACGTTGGGCTGTGCCAGATAGGTGGGGGCCGATGCCGCGTCGACGCCGCCGGTCGGGCAGAAGCGCGCATCGGGAAACGGCCCGGCCAGCGCCTTGAGCATCCCGATGCCGCCGGCCAGCGAGGCCGGAAACAGCTTCATTACCCGGCAGCCGGCGTTCTGCGCACGCATCACCTCGGACGGCGTCATGACGCCGGGCACGAAGGCGATGTCGTGATCGGCGGCCGCCATCACCAGCGATTCGTCGAAACCCGGCGAGAACGCGAAGCGCGCGCCGGCGGCCTTGACGGCGGCCATGTCCTTCGGACGGGTCACCGTGCCGGCGCCGACCAGCACGTCGGGCACCTCGGCCGCCACGCGCCGGATCGATTCGAGGCCGGCCGTGGTGCGCAGCGTGATCTCGAGGATGCGCACGCCGCCGGCCGCGCAGGCCCGGGCCAGCGGGACCGCGTGGTCCGGATCGTCGAGCACGATGACCGGGATCGTCGGTGCGCAATCAGGGGTGCGATCCAGGTACTCGAGCAGGTACGGCGAGGCGGGGGAGGTCGCGTCGGGGCTGGTCACGTCGTGGTCCGCGGGCGGGTGGAGTGTGTCGTCGAGCTTAGCATCGTCCGCGCTCGTCGTAGAACGCCCGCAGCGCGCGGCCGGTATGGCTGTCGGTGCGCCCGGCCATGTCGGCCGGCGTGCCGGCGGCCACCAGGCGGCCGCCGCCGGCCCCGCCTTCGGGGCCCAGGTCGACGATCCAGTCCGCCTCGGCCCAGATGTCGAGGTTGTGCTCGACGACGACCAGCGTGTTGCCGGCGTCGACCAGGCGCTGCAGCACCGCGATCAGCTTCTCGACGTCGGCCATGTGCAGGCCGACCGTGGGTTCGTCCAGCACGTACAGCGTGCGCGGCGTACGCGCCCGGTGCCGCGCCGCCTTGTCGGCATCGACGCCCGGCATCGCATCGCCGCCCAGTTCGCGGACCTTGGCCAGCTCGGTCACCAGCTTGATCCGTTGCGCTTCGCCGCCGGACAACGTCGGGCTCGGCTGGCCGAGCGTCAGGTAGCCGAGGCCGACGTCCTGCAGCAGCTTCAGCGGGTGCGCGATCGACGGCGACGCCGCGAAGAAGTCGACCGCTTCGTCGACGCTCATCGCCAGCACGTCGCCGATGCTCTGCCCGCGCAGCCGCACGGCCAGCGTCTCGCGATTGAAGCGCGCGCCGCCGCATACCTCGCAGCCGACCTTGACGTCGGGCAGGAAGCTCATCTCGATGCGCTGCTGGCCCTGTCCCTCGCACGCCGGACAACGGCCGCTGCCGGTATTGAACGAGAAGCGCGCCGGGGTGTAGCCGCGCACGCGCGCCTCGGTGGTGTCCGCGAACAGGCGGCGGATCGGATCCCAGAAGCCGACATAAGTGGCCGGGCACGAACGCGGCGTCTTGCCGATCGGTGTCTGGTCGACCTCGAGCACGCGGCCGATCGCTTCCCAGCCGTCGATCGCCTCGCAACCCTGGATCGCCGGCAGGGCCTTGCGCTGGTTGCGCGCCGCCGTCAGGCGCTGCACGTTGGCCAGCAGCAGGTCGCGGGCCAGCGTCGACTTGCCGCTGCCCGACACGCCGGTGATCACCGTCATCCGGTTCAGCGGGATCGTCACGTCGATGCCGCGCAGGTTGTGCAGCGTCGCGCCGTGGATGCCGAGCGCGGGCGCCGACGGATCGACGGTGCGAGGCGGGTGCAGCGGGTGCTGCAACGGATGCGCGAGCAGGCGTCCGGTCAGGCTGTCCGGATGCCGCGTCAACGCCTCGTACGTGCCGTGCGCGATGATCCGGCCGCCGAGCTTGCCGGCGCCGGGACCGATGTCGATCACATGGTCGGCGCGGCGGATCGTGTCCTCGTCGTGCTCGACGACCAGCAGCGTGTTGCCCTTGTCCTTCAGGCGGTCGAGCGTGTCGAGCAGGATCCGGTTGTCGCGCGGATGCAGGCCGATCGTCGGCTCGTCCAGCACGTAGCAGACGCCCTGCAGGTTCGAGCCGAGTTGCGCGGCCAGCCGGATCCGCTGCGCTTCGCCGCCGGACAGCGTCGGCGCGCTGCGATCGAGCGACAGGTAGCCGAGCCCCACGTCGGCCAGGAACGCCAGGCGCGAGCGGATCTCGACCAGCAGGTCGCGCGCGATCTGCGCCTCGCGGCCGGTGAAGCCGATCGCTTCGAGCCAGGCCGCGCAGTCCGAGATCGGCCGGGCCGTCAGGTCGGCGATCGACAGGTCGTGCACGCGCACCGCCAGCGCGGTCGGGTTCAGGCGCTGGCCATCGCAGGCTGGGCACAGGCAGGGGCCGGCCGCCGCAGCGTCCGGCGCCTCGTCCACGCCGACGGCGGCTTCGTCGCCGTTGGTGCTCCGGGCCCCTTTGGTGCCTTTCGCCCCTTTCGTTCCCTTAGTCCCTTTGGTTTCCTTGGTTCCCTTGGTGCCTGAGGTCCCGCCGGCGCCGTTCGCGCCGTTCATCGCGGTCCAACGTTCCTCCTCGCCGGTCTGTTCGATGTCGAAGCCTTCCAGCTGCAGGCCGGTGCCATAACAGTGCGTGCACCAGCCGAGCTTGGAGTTGAACGAGAACAGGCGCGGATCGAGTTCCGGATAGCTGGTGCCGCACTGGCGGCATGCGCGCCGCGTCGAAAACACGCGCGTCGGCAGCGGTTCGGCGTCGGTCGCCGATTCGCCGTCGTCGATCGCCGCGGCCAGCCGTTCGAGGCCCGCCGCCACCAGCACCACGCCCTTGCCGTGTTCGAGCGCCTCATGCAGGTGCTCGCGCAGCGTCGCTTCATTGGCGGGATCGACGCGGACGTCGGCGACCGGCAGCTCGATGTTGTGCTCGACGTAGCGGTCCAGCCGCGGAAACTTGTCGGTTGGCAGGAAGCGGCCGTCCACGCGCAGATGGGTGAAGCCCTTACCCTTGGCCCACTTGGCCAGGTCCGTGTACAGGCCCTTGCGCGCGATCACCAGCGGCGCGAGCAGGCCGATGTGGCGCCCGCGATAGTCGGCGAGCAGCCGCGCGACGATCGTGTCGAACGATTGCGGCTCGATCGGGATGTCGCAGCGCGGGCAGTACTGGACGCCGAGCTTGACGTACAGCAGCCTCAGGAAATGGTAGATCTCGGTCAGCGTGGCGACCGTGCTCTTGCGTCCGCCGCGGCTGGTGCGCTGCTCGATCGCCACCGTTGGAGGGATGCCGAACACGCCGTCGACGTCCGGCCTCGACGACGGCTGGACGAACTGCCGGGCATAAGCGTTCAGCGATTCCAGATAGCGGCGCTGGCCCTCGCCGAAGATGACGTCGAAGGCCAGCGTCGACTTGCCGCTGCCCGACACGCCGGTGATCACCGTCATCCGGTCGCGCGGCACGTCGACGTCGATGTTCTTCAGGTTGTGCTCGCGGGCGTTGTGCACGAAGATCGCGTGGCGCGCGCGATCGCGAAGCACCGATTGCAGCGGCCGCCCCTCTTCGACGAGGTCGGCGCGGGGCGCGGGCGAGGGGTAAGCGCCGTCCTTGCCCAGTTGCCGGTAATAGGCGGCCAGCGCGCGGCCGGTGAACGATTCGGGCGTCGCCTCGATCAGCGCCGGCGTGCCGGCCGCGACCAGGCATCCGCCGGCGTCGCCGCCGTCCGGCCCCAGGTCGATGACCCAGTCGGCCGAGCGGATCACGTCCAGGTTGTGCTCGATCACCAGCAGCGAGTGTCCGGCGCCGATCAGCTTGCGGAAGGCCCGCAGCAGCCGCGCGACGTCGTCGAAATGCAGGCCCGTGGTCGGCTCGTCGAACATGAACAGCGTGCCGCCGCGGCCATCGGCGGCCGCGGCGCGGCTCTGCTCGCTGACGCTGCGCGACGCGGCCTCGGCGAGGAAGCCCGCCAGCTTCAGGCGCTGCGCCTCGCCGCCGGACAGCGTCGGCACCGGCTGCCCGAGCTTCAGGTAGTCGAGCCCCACATCGACCAGCGGCTGCAGCGTCGTGCGGATCTCGCGGTCGTTGCGGAAATATTGCAGCGCTTCGTTGACCGTCAGGTCGAGCACGTCGGCGATCGACAGGCCCTGCCGCGCCGCGCCGGGCGTGCGGGGGCCGTCCGCTGATCTGGCGCCGTCCGCCGGTTCGATGCCGGCTTCGCCGCCGGGCGCCGGGGCCGACGTCGCGGCATTCGCACCGCGCGGCGAATCACCGCGCGGCGAATCGACATGCGTGTCCAGCCGCACTTCGAGGATGTCGGCGCGGAAGCGCTTGCCGTCGCAGTCCGGGCAGCGCAGGTAGACGTCGGACAGGAACTGCATCTCGACGTGCTCGAAACCATTGCCGCCGCAGGTCGGGCAGCGCCCGTCGCCCGAGTTGAAGCTGAACGTGCCGGCCGTGTAGCCGCGTTCGCGCGCCGCCGCGGTCGCGGCGAAGCGCTTGCGGATCGCGTCGAACGCGCCGACGTAGCTGGCCGGGTTCGAGCGCGTCGTCTTGCCGATCGGCGTCTGGTCGACGAACACGACGTCACCGATCATCTCCGCGCCCAGCAGCCGTCCGTGGCTGCCTGCCGCCTCCGTCGGCTTGCCCAGGTGCTTGCGCAGCGCCGGCAGCAGCACGTCCTGCATCAGCGTCGACTTGCCGCTGCCCGACACGCCGGTCAGCGCGACCAGCCGGCCGAGCGGAATCTCGACGCCGAGGTGTTGCAGGTTGTGTTCGCATGCATCCTCGATGACGAGCCGGGGCGTCGATGGCTTGACCGGCAGCGTCGCCGCGGTCGCCACGGTCTTGCGGCCCGACAGGTAATCGCCGGTCAGCGTGTCGGCGTCGCGGATGCCGGCGGCTGGCCCGTCATAAGTGATCGTGCCGCCTCGTTCGCCAGGGCCGGGGCCGATGTCCAGGATGCGGTCGGCCGCGAACATCACCTGCGGATCGTGTTCGACGACGACCAGCGAGTTGCCGCTGTCGCGCAGCCGGTGCATGACCTCGATGATCCGGTCCATGTCGCGCGGATGCAGGCCGATCGACGGTTCGTCGAGCACGAACAGCGTGTTGACCAGCGAGGTGCCGAGCGCGGTGGTCAGGTTGATCCGCTGCACCTCGCCGCCGGACAGCGTGCGCGACTGGCGATCCAGCATCAGGTAGCCGAGCCCGACGTCGGTCAGGTAAGCGAGCCGCGAGCGCAGCTCGGTCAGCAGCAGGTCCGTCGCCTCGTCCAGCGGCGCCGGCAGCGCCAGGCCGTCGAAGAAGCGCTTGACGCGATCGATCGGCAACAGCATCAGGTCATGGAAGCACAGCCCGGGCTGCGCCTGCAGATCGTCGTCGCGCCAGTCCACGCCGATCGGCCGGAAGCGGCGGTAATGGCCGTCGTCCGCCGTCAACGCCTGCCCGGCGTCGTCGCGGGTGCCGACACGCCACAACAGCGCATCGGGCTTCAGGCGCGAGCCTTCGCAGGCCTGGCACGGCGTGTACGAGCGGTAGCGCGACAGCAGCACGCGGATGTGCATCTTGTACGCCTTCGACTCCAGCCAGTCGAAGAAGCGCCGCAGGCCGTACCACTGCGTGCGCCAGTTGCCGGTCCAGTCGTCGCCGCCCTCGATGACCCAGTGCCGTTCGTCCTCGCGCAGCTCGCGCCACGGCACGTCGAGTCGGATGCCGCGCCGCTGGCCGTAGCGGACCAGCTCGACCTGGCACTCCTTGAAGCTCTCGGTCTGCCAGGGCTTGACCGCGCCCTGGGCGAGGGTCTTCGACTCGTCGGGGATCACGAGCCCCAGGTCGATGCCGATGACGCGGCCGAAGCCGCGGCAGGTCTCGCACGCGCCGATCGGGGAGTTGAACGAGAACAGGCTGGGCAGCGGATCCTGGTACGCGATGCCGCAGTCGGCGCAGGCCAGCGCGCTCGAATAGCGCCAGACCGCGCGGTCATCGTTACCGTCGCTGTCCAGCACGTGGACGGCCATGCGTCCCTGGCCGCGCTGCAGCGCGACCTCGACCGCCTCGGCGAGCCGCCCTTCGTCGGCGGTGCCGGCGCGCAGCCGGTCCTGCACGACCTGCAACTCGACCAGCGCTCCGCTGCCGCCGTCATCGGCGTCCGCCGTGGCGCCGGCCGATTTGCCGCGCGCGCGCTTGGCGGCGGCCTTGCCCTTCGCGGGCTTGTCCTTCCCGGCCTTGCCGTTCGCGGATTCGCCGTCCGATCTCGTCGCGCCGTCATCGGTACGGGCGGCCTGGGCATCGTTCGCCGCCGCCGTCACCGCGGCCCGCGCGTGGATACGGGTATAGCCCTGCGCCAGCAGGTGCTGCGTGACCTCGTCCTCGCTGAAATTGGCCGGCACGGTGACCGGGAAGCAGATGACCAGGCGCGGATCGCCGGCCGCGGCCGCCTGCGCGAGAACGTCGTCGGTGATGCTGGCCGCGGTCTCGCGCCGGACCGGCCGGGCGCAGCGACGGCAGGACAGGCTCGCGGCGCGCGCGAACAGCAGCTTCAGGTGGTCGTTCAGCTCGGTCATCGTGCCGACCGTCGAGCGCGACGTGCGGACCGGATTCGTCTGGTCGATCGCGATCGCCGGCGGCACTCCTTCGATCCGATCGACCTGCGGCTTGTCCATCCGGTCGAGGAACTGGCGCGCGTAGGCCGAGAACGTTTCGACGTAGCGCCGCTGCCCCTCGGCGTACAGCGTGTCGAAGACCAGCGACGATTTGCCGCTGCCCGACACGCCGGTGACGACGATCAACTGGCGCGTCGGCAGGTCGACGTCCAGGTTCTTCAGGTTGTTCTGGCGGGCGCCGCGGATCCGTATCGCCGAGTCGGCAGTGCGGGGACGATCGTCCGGGGATGCGGCGAGCGCGGACGACGAGGCGGGCGGCGGCATGGCCGAGGCGGGCGTGGAGGACGGCGAATCCGGTGAAGACGGGTCGGACGGCGAATGCCGTGTCGGCTGGAACGGCTGGGGCATGGGCTCTCGCTGGCGGCGTTCTCGCCCGGCGGACGAGCGGGATCGATCTGGCACGGGCGGGCGCGAAGGGATCCGGCTCGCCCGTGGACGCGCTGATCGATTCGCCCGAGGGGCGGATGCGACGGTCGGATGGAATTGATCAGCGCGTCCTTAAGCCGCAAGTCTAGCAGCGGCACACGAATATTGCCTGTATGAATGAACAGTTCCTGATCGAGCTGGTCCGTTCAACCAAATGGCCCCTTCGCGCGTTAGTCGCCGATGGTCCGCGGCTCGCAGCGGTCCGCCAAGAGGATCGTTGGTTCATGCAAGGTCAGGCCCAGCCGTCGCGTGCCGACAACGCCGGCTTCCGTTATTCGCCCGTTCCCGCAGCGCCTTCCGCGCCGCTCGCCGGCCCTTTCGGGGTGTTCGTCACCGACCGCTGGTCGCGGCTCGCCAGCGTCCTGAGGCTCGATGGCAGCCAATTGCTGCTGCTCCTGATCCTCGGCGTGGCGGCGGCGTTCCGCTTTCATGCGCTTGGGCAGCAACCGCTGTGGCTCGATGAGGGCTATTCGTGGTGGGACGCGCAACAATCCTGGCTCGACCTGTGGCGTCTCGTGCCGCAGTGCGACCCGCACCCGCCGCTGTACTTCGCGCTGCTCAAGGGATGGGCGGGCCTGTTCGGCGACGGGGCGTTGGCGATGCGCACGCTGTCGGCATCGATGGGCGTCGCGACCACCGCGGTCATCTACCTGGCGGGACGCCAGATCAGCCGTCCGGTCGGGCTGGTCGCCGCGCTGTTCTTCGCGCTGACGCCGTTCCAGATCGAATTCGCGCACGAGGCCCGGCCGTACACGCTGCTGTGCCTGGGGGCCGCGCTGATCGTCTACGGCGCGTTGCGGGCGCTGCGCGACCGGGCGGGGGCCATGGGTTGGGTCGCGCTGGTCCTCGGCGGCGTCATCGTGCTGTGGGCCAACAACACGGCCGTGCTGCTGGTGGCGTCGCTGGCGGGCGGTTTCGCGCTGCTGATGGGGCTGGATCCGCGGATGCGCCAGCGGTGGCGGGCGCCGCTGATCGCGCTGGTGATCGTCGGCGCGTGCTGGCTGCCCTACCTACCATCGCTGATCGAGCAGGCGCGCGGCGTATCGTCGGATTTCTGGATCCCGCGGCCGATCGGCTGGCGCTTCACCAACGAGCTGCGCTTCGTCGTCAGCCTGTCCAGCTACGAAGCCGTCTACTGGGCGGTCGCAGCGTTGTTCGGCGGCATCGCGCTGCTGTGGCGGCGCGGCCACTGGCGCCAGGCGATCATGCTGGCGGCGCTGGGGTTCCTGCCGGTCCTGCTGAACTACGGCGTCAGCATGGTGTCGCGGTCGATCTTCATCGGCCGCGCGCTGATCGGCGTCGCTCCGGCGATGGCCATCATCCTGGCCTGCGCCGTCATGCTGATCGGGCCGGCCCGCTGGCGCGCCCTCGCGCTGTCCGCCATGCTGGTCGCGCACGCGGTGGCGATCGCCGTCATGATCGAGAACGACAAGGGCAAGGAGCCCTGGGACAGGATCGCCGCACAGATCGCCAGTGCGATGCACGAGGACGCGAAGGGCGGCGGCGCGCCAAGCGCCACGAATTCGGCCCCCATCCCGTTCGCCAACCCGGCCGCCGATGCACCGGTCGTCCTGACCGTACCCAACGAACTGGCGCTGCCGCTCGGCCATGCGATGGAGGAGCTGAGCCTGCAGATGCCGGTCCGGGGCGCGCCGGCCAACTTCCCGTCGCCGGGCCTGACGGCACGCTATCCGTCGGGCAAGTGCGCACCGTCGGTCGCCGGCTGGGACATGGGCCGGCTGGCCGGCCTGATCCGGGGGCGGCGCATCGTCTATTTCATCACGCGCCAGAACAATGCTTACGACCCGGGCGACCGGATCGCGGGTTTCCTGCGCAGCCAGGGCCTGGCCAGCGAAGGCGTGCGTCGGTTCATGCCAGGCTTTCTCGAGGTGCACAAGTTCGTCGCGCCGGCGTGGCGGCGGGTGCCCGCGGTGAAGGGGCCGGCGGCCAGTGTGGCGGCGGCCCCTTCACCGCGGGCACCGAGAGTTGACCAATAATTAGGGAATCGTAACAATCAACGTCCGATCGCATCGATCGCGACGAGACACGACGCGGGCTCCCGTTCGATCGGCGGGGCTCGACCGAACGGTGTCCCAGACGTCACTCGCCCCGGCATGCCCGGGAATGTTGGATTGGATGGCGACCCGATTGCAGCGGCTTATTTCGATGTTCGACGCGCGGCTTCCCAGGCTCGTGGACGCGCTTCGTTCGGCCGTGCCAGCCGATCTGGGAGCGGCCTGCGGTGACGATCAACTGGCCGGATCGATCCGGGCGCGGCAGATCCAGGCGGTGCTGCGGCTGACGCCGCTGACGGCCGTCGCCTGCGCGGTCAACTCGTGCGTCGTGCTGCAGGCATTCTGGAGCGACGTCAACCGCGTGCTGCTCGTCGCGTGGGCCGCGATGGTCTGGCTGATCGCGATGATCGGCCTGCCGGCATGGTGGGCATCGCGCCGGCATGGCGCCCCGACGGCGGTCTCGGCGCAGACGCTCGGCCGCGTCGTCACCAATTCGGCGCTGCTGTCGCTGCTGTGGTTCCTGCTGCCGGTGGCGCTGATGCCCGGCACCGACCTGGACCGGCAGATGCTGGTCGCGCTGATCGCCGTCGGCATGCTCGGCGGCGGTGGCTTTTCGCTGGCGACGGTGCCGCGCGCGGCGATCATCTTCGCCGGCCTGCAGGCGTTCGGCCTGATGATCGGGCTGCTGTCCGATCCGACGCTGTCGCGCGTCAATCTGGTGGTGCTGCTGGTGGCGTTCACGACGATCGTCATGGCCTCGATCGTATCGACGTCGCGCACGTTCGGCGCACGTCTGCTCGCCGAATCCGAAGCCGACCGGCAAAAGCAGCTGGTCGGCCTGCTGCTGCACGACTTCGGCGAGAACGCGGGCGACTGGCTGTGGGAAACCGATGTGGACGGGCGGCTGCGCTACGTGTCGACGCGGATGAGCGAAGCCGTCGGCCGGCCGCTCGACCAGGTGCAGGGCGTGCGGCTGATCGGATTGATCGCTGAGTCGCATGGCGAACCCGACGACGAATACCTGCTGGCGATCGACGGCCTGGCGCGGGCGATGCAGCGCGACACGCCGTTCAGGGACCTGGCCGTGCCGGTGCGGCTCGAGGACGGCCTGCACTGGTGGGCGCTGACGGCCAAGCCCTTGTTCGATACGCAGGGCCGTTTCAACGGATGGCGCGGCGTCGGGTCCGATGTCACGCGCCAGCGCCAGCTCCATCAGGAGATGAGCCAGCTCGCCCACTACGATTCGCTGACCGGGCTGGCCAACCGGCACCATTTCCGGACGCAGCTCGGCCAGGTCCGCGATCCGCGCGACCGGCGCGTCAAGCCCTGCGCGCTGTTCTTCATGGACCTGGACAACTTCAAGAACGTCAACGATTCGCTCGGGCACGAGGTCGGCGACCGCGTGCTGCAGGCGATCGCGCGACGGCTGTCGTCCTGCGTGCGCCGCGGCGATCTGCTCGCGCGATTGGGCGGCGACGAGTTCGCGCTGCTGAGCTGGGGCTCGCACCAGCCGGAGGAACTCGTCGAGGTCGCCAACCGCCTGATCCACGCGATGCGCGAGCCGTTGCGCATCGGCGACCTGCGGGTCGTGATGGGCGGCAGCATCGGCATCGCGTCGTCGCCGTCCGACGGCGTCGATCCGGATGGGCTGCTCAAGGGGGCCGACCTGGCGATGTACGCGGCCAAGGCGGCCGGCCGCAACACGTTCCGCTTCTTCTCGCGCGAGATGGACGACCGCGCGCGCTACCGGCTGGGGATCCAGCACGATCTGCGCGAAGCGATGGCGGCCAGCCAGCTCACGCTGTACTTCCAGCCGCAGTTCCACCTCGCGACGGGCCGGGCGGTCGGCTTCGAAGCGCTGATTCGCTGGCAGCACCCGGAGCGGGGGCCGATCTCGCCCGCCGAATTCGTGCCGGTCGCCGAGGAAACCGGGCTGATCGACCAGATCGGCGCGTGGGTGCTGCAGCGCGCCTGCAGCGAGGCCGCGCGCTGGCCGGAAGATTACCGGGTCTGCGTCAACGTGTCGGCCGTCCAGTTCGCCAGCCAGCGCATCGTCGAATCGGTCCGGCAGGCGCTGGCCGACAGCGGCCTGCCGGCGCACCGGCTCGAGCTCGAGATCACCGAATCGGTGCTGATGCAGGACAGCCTCACGGCCAGCCGGCAGCTCGGCGAACTGCGTGCCATCGGCGTGCGGATCTCGCTCGACGACTTCGGCACCGGCTATTCGGCGCTCGCGTACCTGCGCAACTTCCCGATGGACCGGCTCAAGATCGACCGCAGCTTCGTCGAATCGATGGACGACGACAGCGGCACCCACGCGATCGTGCAGGCGATCATCGACCTGGCGGCGGCGCTCAATCTCGAGACCACGGCCGAAGGCGTCGAGACCGCCGCGCAGATGGCGCAGCTGCGCGAGAAGGGGTGCAACGAGGTACAGGGGTTCCTGCTGTCGCGGCCGATGCCGGTCCACGCGTTGAACGACTTCATCATCGCGCAGGCTGCCGCCACGGCTTGATCGCGGCGGCGTGATCGCGGCGGCGCTCACTGGCGGTTCGGGGCTGGTCGCCCGATCGCAAAGGGCCGGTGCGGGCCTTCCGGTGCGAAGCGTCGAGTGCAAACCGTCGGATGCGAAGCGCCGGATGCGAAGCGCCGGGGTGAAGCGTCGGGGTGAAGCGTCGGGGTGAAGCGCCGGGCGCGGAACGCGTGG
>JAKPAM010000266.1 GCA_029779435.1 Pseudomonadota bacterium
CTCGCCCACGACGATCCGATCGGGGCGCATCCGCAACGCGTTGCGGACCAGGTCGCGGATCGTCACCGCACCCCGACCCTCGGCATTGGCGGGCCGCGCCTCCAGACTCACCAGATTCGGGTGACGCAGCTGCAATTCGGCGGCGTCCTCGATCGTCACGATGCGTTCGCCGGGATCGATGAGGTTCGACAACAGGTTGAGCAGCGTGGTCTTGCCCGAACCGGTGCCCCCGGAGATCACGATGTTGCGACGGCCTGCGACGCACACGCGGAGGAACGCGAGCATCTGCGCGCTCGCGCTGCCCAGCGAGACCAGATCGTCGGGGCGCAGCAGGCGCTTGCCGAAGCGCCGGATGGTGAGCGACGTGCCGCGAACGGCCAGCGGCGGCACGATGGCATTGACTCGTGATCCGTCGGGCAGCCGCGCATCGACCATCGGAGAGGCCTCGTCGACGCGCCGACCGAGCGGCGCGACGATGCGATCGATGACCGCCCGCAGCGCGGGCTCGCCGGTGAACACCACCGGCACCCGTTCCAGCCGCCCTGCCCGCTCGACGAAGATCTCCGCGGGCGAATTGACCATGATCTCCGAGACCGCAGGGTCGGCCATCAGACCCTCGAGCGGCCCCAGGCCAATGGCCTCGGCCAGGACGTCCTCCACCAGACGGTCCCGGTCGGCGTCGGGCGGGATGTCGCTCTCCTGGGCCATCAGCTCCACGACGAGCAGGCGCGCCTCGCTGCGCAGCTGCTGTTCCGACAACTGCCGAACGTCGCGCCGCCGCAGGTCGATCGCCTGCAGGAGCCGTCGATGCATCGCGCGCCGCCACTCGACCAGCGGATCGATCGCGGCCGCATCGATGCCCGATCGAGGGGCGGAACTGGACGGGTCGCCGGCCAGGGGTCCCTCCTCGCTCGACTCGGCGTCCGCATCGATCGCGCTTCCCGATTCCATCCGGATCCGGTAGCCCGCGATCTGGATCTCGTCGGCGGGGGCCAGCGGCCCATATTCGACGATGCGTTCCCCGTTGACC
>JAKPAM010000270.1 GCA_029779435.1 Pseudomonadota bacterium
GCACGCGATCGCCATGCATCGCCTTCTGCATCTCGCGCGGCGCGATGAACAGGTCCGCTCCACCCTCGTCCGGGATCAGGAAACCATAACCGTCGCGATGCCCCTGGATGCGGCCGGCGATCAGGTCGAGCTTGCTGGCGATCAGCAGCACGCCCTTGCGATTGGGCATCAACTGGCCATCGCGCTCCATCGCCTTCAGGCGACGGTTCAGGATCGGAAAGTGCTGCGGCGTGACGCCCAACTGGGTCGACAGCTCGACCGGCGTGAGCGGGGCGCCCGCCTGACGCAGGCACTCGAGGATCTCGTCACGCGACGGGGGCGACCAATCGGTGGCCCGATCGGTCGCCCGATCGTCGGGAGCCTCGCCGTGGGGAACGCTCTTGGGCATGCGCGTGAGTATGTTGGAAGAAGCGTTGGAAGACGCGTTGGAAGACGCTTCGGCCGGCGCGCCGGCAGGCGTGCCCGAGGGCGTCGAGGTCGGAGGGTGGGCTCGCGGCCCGGAGTTTTTTTTGTCGTTCACTCGTGTTTTCTTCTACAGCCGTTTGACAAAGCTAGTTTATTGATTAAAATGCGCAGCCTCGACTGATGAACAACGCTTCGGCGCAAACGCCACGGTAAGTTCAGCAGTCGGTGCCCGGGCCCAGATGGCGGAATTGGTAGACGCACTAGGTTCAGGTCCTAGCGGTGGCAACACTGTGGAGGTTCGAGTCCTCTTCTGGGCACCAAGATTTGCAAACCGCAGCACGCTCACAAGGCGGCTGCGGTTTTTTATTGCCTGCAACCGGCAGGCCCCACCCGCCCGAGCGCAGGTCCGTGCGGGCATCTGCCATGCCGCGGCGATTCTACCGCACGCCGTTTTACGAACCGCCGACGCCGTGACGGTGCCGTATCGCCCGCCGTGCCCGTCTTTCCGCGCCACGCCTGCGTCCCGCCCAGCCAGCGATCGCCGATGAGATCGATCGATACCGTCTTTCCCGCCCTGTCCGAACCCAGCGTGCGCCGCTACTTGACCGGCCAGGTCGTATCGGTGCTCGGCGCGTGGACGCAGTCGATCACGCTGAACCTGCTGCTCTGGCAGATGACCCGCGATGCCTCGCTGCTCGGCGCATTGAACTTCCTGCTGTACGGGCCGGTGCTGGTGCTGGGCCCGTTCGTCGGCTCGCGGATCGGTCCTCGCAACGCCCGGCGCTCGGTGCTGGTCGTGCTGATCGGATCGATCGCGATCGCGCTGGCGCTGCTCGCGCTGCTGGCCTTCGATCGGCTGACGCCCGCCGTACTGCTGGCCGCCGCAGGCGGGCTGGGCGTCCTGACGGCCATGGAAATGCCGGGACGGCAGGTGCTGCTGACGTCGAGCCTGACCGACCGCCAGTTGCTGAACAGCGCGGTGGCGATGAACGCAATGGCCTACAACGTCGGCCGGATGACGGGCCCGGCGATCGCCGCGCTGGTATTCGCCCGCGTCGGACCCGCCGGCGGCTTCCTGTGCAGCGCCTTCGCGCTGTCTTTCATGGCCTGGTGCGTGCGCGGCATCCATCCGCGCCAGGAACTGGCCGGCAAATCGGCCGGCGGTATCCGCGCCGCCTTCGCGTTCGCACGCACGCAGGCCTTCGCGCGGCTGTACCTGCCGGTGCTGGTGGGCCTGGCGATCTTCGCCGGCTCGTACCAGACGCTGATTCCGGTGCTGGCCGATCACGAATTCCATCAGGTGTCGCAATACACGGGCCTGTTCTTCTCGTGCGCCGGCGGCGGCTCGCTGTGCGCGGCGGTGCTGCTTTCGTCGCGGGCGGCCGCCCGGCTGGTGGCGCGAGCGTTGCGATGGGCACCGCTGGTCTGCGGTGCCGCGCTGGGCGGGGTCGCACTGGCCACGCATCCGGTACCCGCCGGCATCGGCTTCTGGCTGCTGGGCCTGTCGCTGACGTTCACTGCGACGTCGATCAACGTCGGCCTGCAATCGCGCAGCCCAGACGAGCTGCGCGGCGGCATCATCGGCCTGTATGGCACGGCATTCGTCGGCATGGTGCCGATCGGGCATCTGATCGCCGGCAGCCTGTCCGAGCGCCTGGGCGTGCGGCAGACATTCGGCCTGAACGCGATGCTGCTGAGCACGTGGATCGGCTGGCTGCTGTGGCGGCAGTCCCGATCGGCGCGGCGATCGGCAGGGGAATCGGAGCAAGAAGCGACAGAAGAGGCGAAGGGAAGAACGGAGCGACGGATGGGGCGATAAGCGGGGCAATAAGCGGCGCAATGTCAGCGAGCCACGCCCCAGCGTTTCTTCAGATCGCTGGGCCGCATGTGATCGTATTCCTCGAACGGCTGATGGATCCACGGATTGGTCGGCAGCGATTCGATCGCGTAGTCGGGCTCGGCCACCGACGCGCCCTTGCGCCAGATGACCGCCGATCGCATCTCCTGCAGTTGCGGATAGCGGTCGCGCAGCGCCGGCAGCACCTCGACGAGCGTCGCGCCGGAATCGACCAGGTCGTCGACCAGCAGCCAGCGCGGACCCGGCAGCGGCTGCGCGCTGGCGATCGCGTCGCCGATCAGCAGCCTGCTTTGCAGGGTCCCCGCCTGCTCTCGATACGAGCTCGCGAACAGCACGCCGAGCGGCTTGTCGAACAGCCGCGACAGGACGTCTCCGACCCGCAGGCCGCCCCGAGCCAGGCAGACGATCGCGTCGAACTCCCAGCCCGAGTCGTAGACCTTGATCGCCAGCTTCTCGATCAGGCGGTTGTACTCATCCCAGGAGACGTACAGGTCCTTCACGGGTCCTCAAGCTCCGAACGGATGGCGCACGAGAATCGTCTCGTCGCGGTCCGGGCCCGTCGACACCAGATCGATCGGCGCGCCGGTGACTTCGGCGATCCGCTCGACGTAACGCTTCGCATTGGCCGGCAGGCCGCCCCAATCGCGCACGCCGACCGTCGAGTCGGTCCAGCCGGGCATTTCCTCGTAAACGGGTTGGCAGTGCGCGACCGCATCGGCACCGAACGGCAGCTTGTCGACCAGCTCGCCATCGATGCGGTAGGCCGTGCACAGCTTGACGGTCGGCAGGCCATCGAGCACGTCGAGCTTGGTCAGGCACAGGCCGCCGACGCCGTTGAGCTGGATGCTGCGCTTGAGCAGCGGCGCGTCGAACCAGCCGCAGCGGCGCGGCCGCCCGGTCACCGATCCGAACTCGTTGCCGCGACGGGCCAGTTGCGCGCCGATGTCGTCGGTCAGCTCGGTCGGGAACGGCCCCGCGCCCACGCGGGTCGTGTACGCCTTCACGATGCCCATCACGTAGTTCAGGCTGCCCGGACCGACACCCGCGCCGGCCGATGCCGCGCCGGCCACGCAGTTGCTGCTGGTCACGTACGGGTAAGTGCCGTGATCGACGTCGAGCATCGCGCCCTGCGCGCCTTCGAACAGCAGGTTGTCGCCGCGCCGCATCGCGTCGGACAGCAGCGTCGGCACGTCGGCCACCATCGGACGGATCCGGTCGGCCAGCGCGAGGATCTCGTCGGCGATCTCGTGCGCGTCCACCGGCTTGGCCTGCAGGTAGTGCTCGAGCATGAAGTTGTGCATGTCGAGCAGTTCCGCCAGCCGCCCGCGGAACAGCTCGGGTGCGAACAGGTCGTTGATCCGCAGCGCGCGGCGCCCGACCTTGTCCTCGTAAGCGGGGCCGATCCCGCGGCCGGTGGTGCCGATCTTGGCGTCACCACGGCGGCCTTCGCGCGCCAGGTCCAGCGCCACGTGCGACGGCAGGATCAGCGGGCAGGTCTGGCTGATCTTCAGGCGTTCGCGCACCGACACGCCCGCGGCCTCGAGTTCGTCGATCTCGGCCAGCAGCGCCTGCGGCGAGACGACGACACCATTGCCGATGTAGCAGGTGACGTGCGCGCGCAGGATGCCGGACGGAATCAGCCGCAGCACCTGCTTCCTGCCGCCGATGACCAGCGTATGCCCGGCGTTGTGGCCGCCCTGGAAGCGGACCACGCCCTGGGCGCTCTCGGTCAACCAATCGACGATCTTGCCCTTGCCCTCGTCGCCCCATTGCGAACCGAAGATGACTACGTTCTTACCCATCACATTTTCCGTTCAAGACATCATGCGTTTGGAGGCCGGCGATGGCGGCGCCCTGCCCGGCCGCCCGATGGGCCGCCGGAAAGCGCCTCAGGCCAGCGAGCGGATATCCCATCCCTGAGGCTGCGCGACCAGTTCGCGATCGAACACGAATTCCTGCTGCTCGGACTCGTGCCCCGGCAGCGACTGGATGACGATCTGCCCTTCTGCACGCAAGGCCGCGATGCGGGCCAGCAGTTGCGGATCGTCTGACCAGGGCGCGCGGATCGCTCGCGCCGGCTCGGCCGGCGCCTGCAGCGCGGCCAGCTCGCGCAGTTCCAGCGAGAACCCCGTGGCGGGCCGCGCCCGTCCGAATACCTCGCCGACATTGTCGTAGCGTCCGCCGCGCGCGACCGCGTTGGGCAGGCTCGGGACATACGCGGCGAACGTGATGCCGCCGTGATACCGATAGCCTCGCAGATCCGCCAGGTCGACCGACAGCTCGAGCCCCTGCAAACGCTGCAACTGCGGGGATTCGACCAGACGCCGCAATTCGTCCAGCGCCTTGCCGATACCGGCCAGCGGCGGCAGCGTCGCGCGTGCCTGCGCGATCACCGACGACGCGCCCGTCGCAGGCCCGTAGAGGCGGGTCAGCGCCAGCAGCGCCTCGCCGACCTGGCTGCCACGGCCGTCGAGCAGCTCGCGCAGCCCAGGCACATCCTTGGACTGCAACAATGTGTAGACCTGCTCGGCATCGAGGCTGCGATCCTGCTCGAGCAACGCGGGCACGATGCCCATGTGGCACAGGTCGACCCGTACGCGATCGATGCCGGCCAACTGGATCGACCGGACCATCAGGTCGAGGATCTCGACGTCCGCCTCGACGCCCGGGTGGCCGTAGATCTCGGCACCGACATGGATGGGCTCGCGCGACGCGAATGCGCCCGCCGGCCGGGCATGCAGTACCGACCCCGCATAGCACAGGCGAGCGACGCCGACGCGGCCGAGCAGATGCGCATCGATGCGCGCGACCTGGGGCGTGATGTCGGCCCGTAAGCCCATCGTGCGCCCCGACAATTGATCGACCAGTTTGAAGGTCCGCAGCCCCAGTTCGGTTCCCGCGCCGGTCAACAGCGATTCCAGATGCTCGATCATCGGCGGCATGACCAGTTCGTATCCGTATGAACGATACTGATCGAGCAGCAATCGGCGTAATTCCTCGACACATCGAGCCTCGGAAGGCAGGACATCGGAAATGCTCTCGGGCAACAGCCAGCGGGGCATGCAAAAACCTGAATCGAATGGGGGATGGCGCGTCCGACACGCGGATCGGCCGGCGAGAAAGCAACCCGTTATTGTCCGTCAAATGAGCGGCGAAGTCATCCCGCGCCGCCGGCGCCGCGTCCGCCGCCATCGCCGCGGCGTCCCGCTCACCGGCCTGGCGAAAGCCGCGGTCGACCGCAGCTACCAGAACAGCAGGAATAGACCGAGCGACAGCGCGATCAAGCCCATGAAGCGGATCTGGCCGTCCTTGAGCATCGCCACGCGCGCCATCGTCTGGCGCCAGGCGCCGGGTGCGATGAAAGGCAGCAAGCCTTCGATGATGAACACCAGCCCCAGGGCCAGCAACCAGCTTCGGTCCATCGACGTTCCGTCTCGTCAGTCGCTTGTCACGGCCTGGAGCATGCGCGTCCGGCGACACGCATTCGGCGGCGCATCAGGCACGGCATACGCGTATCAAGCACGGCACACGTGGCGGCATGCGGCCCGCCGCGCATGTTCGTCGCCGCCCGCATCGATCGCCGCTCATGTGCGCGGCCAGCCGCGCGTGGCGAACGGCGCGCGGCTGGCTAGCGGCGCGCGCCCGGCGCGATCGCCGCCGATCCCCCCGTGCCGGCACCGCGGAGGAACTTGAAGAAATCGGCCGACGGATCGACGACCATCAAATCGCTGCGCTGCCGGAAACTGGCCCGATAGGCCTCCAGGCTGCGATAGAAGTCGGCGAAATCGGCATTCTGGCCATAGGCCTCGGCATAGACCGCCGACGCGGAGGCATCGCCCTCGCCCTTGATCTTCTGCGCATCCCGGTACGCCTCGGCCAGGATCACCTCGCGCTGGCGGTCGGCGTCGGCGCGCACCTTCTCGGACTCGGCCGTCCCGGTCGCGCGGCGCTCGTTGGCGACGCGCTTGCGCTCGGACTGCATCCGTTCGAACACGCGCTCCTGGACCTCGGGCGCGAAATCGACACGCTTCAACCGGACGTCGATCACGTTGACGCCGATCTGACGCGCGTCCTCGTCGACCTTGGCGCGCACTGTATCGACGATCGTGTCGCGCTGGTTCGAGATCACGTCGGCGACCGTGCGCTTGGCGATCTCGTTGTTCAGCGCATCGCGCAGGCTGCGCGAGATCCTGTCCGCCGCCATCACCTCACTGCCATTGACCGAACGCACGTAGTTGCGCGGATCGGCGATCCGCCATTTGACGAAGGTATCGATCTGGATGTTGAGCTTCTCGGACGTGATGAAGCGATCGATATCGGAGTTGTCGATCGTCAGGATCCGGTTATCGAAATACTGTACGTTCTGGAAAGGCGGCGGCATCTTGAAGTAGATGCCGGGCTTGTCGATGACCTGCCGGATCTCGCCCAGCGCATAGACGACCGCGTATTGCCGCTGGTCGACGATGAACAGGCACGACGACGCCGCGGCGAACAGGATCACCAGGGCGAGCAGGATCGGAATGATTCTTTGCATGTTGCCCCCGGGATCAGCGCGAATCGCGGTCGCGGCTGCGCAGACCGTCACCCCGGTTGCGCAGGTCGGTTGCGTTGTCGGACGGCCGGTCCGCCGGCGTCGGCACCGGGGGTGCCGCGCTGGCCCGGGCCGTATCGGCCCCCGCCGCGCCCATCAGCTTGTCCAGCGGCAGGTACAGCAGGTTGCCGTTGCTCTGCGAATCCAGATAGACCTTGCTGGTATTGGAGAGGACCTGCTGCATCGTTTCGAGATACAGGCGCTGGCGCGTGACCTGCGGCGCCTTCGCGTATTCGGTCAACACCTGCTTGAAGCGGCTGGCATCCCCCTGCGCGGTCTCGACCACGCGGGCCTTGTAGGCCTCGGCCTCCTGCAGCACGCGCGCGGCCGTACCGCTGGCGCGCGGGATGACGTCGTTGGCGTAGGCACGCCCCTCGTTGATCAGCCGCTCGCGGTCCTGCGCCGCCTTGTTGGCGTCCTCGAACGCAGCCTGCACCTGCTCGGGCGGCTGCGCCTGCTGGATGCGCACGTCGACGACGACGACGCCGGACTTGTAGCGATCGAGGATCGCCTGCGTCAGCGTGCGCGCGTCCTTCGCGACGCTCTCCTTTTCTTCGTACAGCACCTGGTCGACCCCCTTGCGTCCGACGACCTCGCGCATCGCGGTCTCGGCCGACTGGCGCACGATCTCGTCCGGGACCGGCCCCGGATTGTTGTTGAACAGCCAGTCCCGCGCATTGGCGAGCCTGTACTGGACCGCGTACTGGATGTCGACGATGCTCTGGTCCTGGGTAAGGATCAGCGACTCCTTGAGCACCTTGTTCTTGACGTTGCTGCGATAGCCGACCTCGATCTGCCGCAGGTTCTCGACGTTGACGAGCTCGTGCGTCTGGACCGGGTAAGGCAGGCGCCAGGTCAGGCCGGCGCGGTCGTTGACGTAGCGCAATTCACCGAACTGCAGGACGACGGCCGATTGCCCCTCCTGGACGATGTAGAAGCCGCTGGCCAGCCACATCAGCACCGCGATGACCGCGACGACGCCGAGGCCGGCGCCCGCTCCCTTGAACGAGGGGCCGTCGCCGCCCGAGGTCGGCGGACCCGATCCGCCATTGCGCCGGAAGATGCTGTTGAGCTTGCGATTGAAATCGCGCCACAACTCGTCCAGGTCCGGAGGTCCATCGCCACGGGACGGTGGCGGACGATCGTTGTTTCCGCCCGAATTCTGATTGCGACCCCAACCCGGATCGTTCAGAGAAAAAATAGGTCTACGCGTCTTCCACATGGGCAGTTGGGGGAGTCGTGTTATCGGGAGCTAGAAGACGGGGCCTGCGTTCGGCCAACACACGCAGGAACGGCTGCAAACCCTCGCCCGTGGCCGCACTTAGCCAAACTCGATCGATGTTACCACAGGGGTCTGCCTCGACTCCCGGGGCGCGGCCGGCCGCATCGATCTTGTTGTAGATCGTGATGATCGGAACATCGGCCGCGCCGATTTCCTTCAGCACCTGCTCGACCTGCGCGATCTGCTCGTCGCGATCGCCGGCCGAACTGTCGACGACGTGCAACAGCAGATCGGCGTCGGCCGTTTCATCGAGCGTGGCCTTGAACGCTTCGATCAACGAGTGAGGCAGGTCGCGAACGAAGCCCACGGTGTCGGACAGCACGATCTCCTGCCCGTCGGGTAAGCGCACGCGCCGCGTCAGCGTGTCGAGCGTGGCGAACAACTGATCCGCCGCGTAGGTGCGCGCGCCGCTAAGGCGGTTGAACAACGTGGACTTACCCGCGTTCGTGTAGCCGACGAGCGAGACTTTCAGGACGCTGGACCGCTCGCGCGCCCGGCGGCGGGTGCGGCGCTGCTTCTCGAGCTTGTCCAGGCGGGCACGCAGTTGCCTCGCCTTGGTGTCGAGCATCCGGCGATCCAGTTCGATCTGCTTCTCGCCCGGGCCGCCGCGAAGGCCGACCCCGCCGCGCTGGCGTTCGAGGTGGGTCCAGCCCCGCACCAGGCGCGAGACCTGATGCTCGATGCTGGCCAGCTCGACCTGCAGCTTGCCTTCGTGGCTGCGCGCGCGTTGGCCGAAGATCGCCAGGATCAACTCGGTGCGATCGTAGACCGGCTTGTTCCACGACCGGTTCAGATTGCGCTGCTGGACGGCGCTCAACGGGTTGTCGAAGATCACCAGGTCGATGCCCAGCGGATCGATCAGGCCGGCGATCTCGTCGGCCTTGCCGGCGCCGATATACAGCGCCGGATCCTGGCGGGCGCGGCGGCAGACGATCCGGTCGACGGGCTCGACGCCCGCCGAGCGCGCGAGCGAGTCGAGCTCGTCGAGCGTCGCCGGCGTGCGGCCTTCTCCATTGAGGCCGACACCGACGAGCAGCGCGCGCTGGGTGACCGCCGAGGCGTCGGCGGTCGAATGGGTTCGGCTCCGCCGCGAGGAGGGATCGGCAGGGCGGGAAGCGGGGAGATGCGGGGTGCGTTCAGGCGTACTCAGCTTTCGGGTTCCTCTTGCTGGAAGCTGACCGGGCGCGACGGGACGACCGTCGAAATCGCATGCTTGTAGACCATCTGCGTCACGGTATTACGCAACAGCACGACATATTGGTCGAAAGACTCGATCTGGCCTTGCAGCTTGATGCCGTTGACCAGATAGATCGAAACCGGCACGTGTTCTTTGCGGAGAAGGTTCAGGAAGGGGTCTTGTAACAACTGCCCTTTATTGCTCATGGCGGCTCCCAATCGAGTGGTCTTTGTTTTATGGGTGAATGAATTGGAATTTAACCGAAAAAGGCGATGCTCGCCCGATCGGTCCGTCGGCCGGCGGCCGGTGATCAACGGTCGGGGGCGTAGGGATTGTTCGTGCTGCGGAACTCGATGCGCAGCGGCGTCCCTTCGAGCTTGAACTGCTCGCGGAACCAGCCTTCGAGATAGCGGCGGTAGGTATCCGAGATCGCGTCCAGCGCGTTGCCGTGGATGACGACGATCGGCGGATTCTGCCCTCCCTGGTGCGCGTAGCGCATCTTGGGCCGGAACAGACCCCGTCGCGGCGGCGCCTGCCGCTCGACCGCCTGCTGCAGCATGCGGGTCAGCTTGGGCGTCGACAGCTTGCGGGTGGCGGCCGCGAAAGCCGCATCGACCGAGCGCATCACGGCGTTGACGCCCTTGCCCTGCAACGCCGAGATGAAATGCATGCGGGCGAATCGCAGGAAATACAGCTTGCGATCCAGATCCAGCTTGACGGCCTCTCGCCGCTCCTCGTCGACGGCGTCCCATTTGTTGACGACGATGACCAGCGCACGGCCTGCTTCGAGGATGAACCCGGCGATGTTCGCATCCTGGTCGGCGACGTCCTGCGTCGCGTCGAGCATCAGCACGCAAACGTTCGAATCCTCGATCGCCTGCAGGGTCTTGACCACCGAGAACTTCTCGATCGTGTCCGAGACCTTGCCGCGCCGGCGCACGCCGGCGGTATCGACCAGCGTATAGGGCTTGCCGTGCCGCTCGAAATCGATCGCGACCGCGTCCCGCGTCGTGCCGGGCTGGTCGAACGCGATCAACCGCTCTTCGCCGAGCAGCGTGTTGATCAGCGTCGACTTGCCGGCGTTCGGGCGGCCGACGACGGCCACCCTGAGCCGCCGCGGCCCTTCTTCCTGCTCGCCAGCGGAGGATGCATCGGCGGCGCCTTCGGCCTGCGGACCGGCATCGCCATCGCCATCGCCAGTGGATTCGTCGGCGGGATCGACTGGGGCGGACACGCCGGCCGCACGCGCTTCGGCCGCCAGATCCGCGTCGATCAGCGCCAACGCATGACGAACCAGTTCGCCGATGCCGTCGCCGTGCGCCGACGAGATCGCGACGGTGTCGCCGAAGCCCATTTCGTGGAACTCGGCCAGCACCTGCTCGCGGGGCATGCCCTCGGCCTTGTTGACGGCCAGGATGAGCCGGCGCGCGGTGCGGCGCAGCTCGGTGGCGATCGTCCCGTCGTGCCCGGTCATGCCGGCGCGCGCGTCGCACAGAAAGATCACGCAATCGGCTTCGATGACCGCCTGCCGCGCCTGCCGCGCCATCTGCACGGCGATGCCGGTCTTGGCCACCGGCTCGAAGCCGCCGGTGTCGATGACGATGAACGATCGGTCGTCGATCCAGGCGGTGCCGTAGTGCCGATCGCGAGTCAGCCCGGGCACGTCGGCCACCAACGCGGCGCGGCTGCGCGTGAGCCGATTGAACAGCGTCGACTTGCCGACATTGGGTCGGCCGACCAGCGCGATGACCGGGGTGCGCTGCATGTCAGCGCGCCAGCCGCAGCGCGTACAGGCTGCCCGAGGACGTCTGCACGGCCACCATACCGCCCGCCGCCACCGGCCTGCCGAGGATCGCGCTGCCATCGGTCGTCACGCGCCCGATCGTCGAGCCGTCTTCGCGACCCAGCGCGTGGACACGGCCGGCGGCATCGCCGAACAGCACGGCGTCGTCGGTCAGCAAGGCGGCCGCCAGTCCGCGCAACGCGTATTGCTGGTTGCGCCAGACGCTGGCCCCCGCGCTGGTGAACGCGTGAACCGACTCCTTGTCGTCGACCAGCACGACCAACCGCGAATCCATCGACGGACCGGTCGCCGACGCGACGTCGCGGATCCACGCGGGGCGCCCCGTCCCGGCGTCGAAGCAGCCGAACCGCCCCTGGTACGACGCCGCGCACAGACGCGAGCCGACGACAGGCACGTCACCGACCACGTCGGCGATGCGCTCGATCTCGTTCGATCCGCGCGGCTGGGATACCGCGGTCTCCCAGCGCACGGCGCCGCTCTCGACGCTGAGCGCCACGACCCGGCCCCCCGGCATCCCCGCGTACACGACGCCCGCGTCGATCGTCATCGACTGCGTCTGGCGCAGGACCAGCGGCGGATTCTGGCGTTGGAACATCCACCGGCGGTTGCCGCTCGCAGCGTCGAACGCGAAGATCCGGTTGCTGCTCGTCCGCACGACGACGAGGCCCTCGCCGACCAGCGGAACGGCGACCGCCTCGCTGTCGATCGGCGCGGTCCAGCGCGTCTTGCCATCCCCGCCCAGGGCCACGATGTTGCCGTCCCGCGTCGCGACGACAGCCACCTCGCCATCGGTGCCGACACCCGACAGCAGCGGCTTGTCCAGATCGACTTCCCACGCGAGCTTGCCGGATTCGACATCGACGCGGAACACGCGCCCCTTGCTGGAAGCGGCCCACAGGCTGCCCTGCGCGTACGCGGGTTCGAAGCCCAGACCGGCCGGTCCGATCCGCTGCCGCCATGCGACAGTCAAAGCGGAAGCGCCGGTGATCGCCGGCAGTTCTGCGGGCTGAGGCTTGCCGCTGCCGAACAGGCTGCAGCCGGCCACGGCCAGCATCAACGCGAACACGGCCGATCGGCGGGCCAGACTGCAAGCCGTCCGGCAAGCCGGACTGCTTGCCGGACGGAGAACCGCCCGGCTCATCATGCTGCTCAAGATCCGGTTCCTCCAAGGCCTTCGAGCTTGACTTCGATCAGCCTGCGCAGCGGGCTGCCATCCTGCGTCTTGTCCAACGCGAGCTTGTACGCGGCCCGCGCCTCGTCGGCCTTGCCCTGGGCGGCGAGCACATCGCCGCGCCGATCGGCGAACAGCCCCGCGAATGCGTCGGACGGCGCGGCGCCGAGCACCTTCAGGGCCTCGTCATACGCCTTCTCGTCGAGCAGGACACCGGCGAGCCGCACGCGGGCGATCTGGCGGAACTCGTCGTCCCGAGCCTTGTCCGCCGCCCACTGGAGCGGCGCACGGGCGGCCTTGGCATCACCCGCCTCCAGATAAGCCTTGGCGGCCAGCAGCGCGGCCATCTGGCCATACACGGTGCCACCGTACTTCTCGAAGATCGTCCCGGCCGCTTCCTTGACCTTGTCCAGGTCCCGGGCCGTGGCTGCCTGCTGCAATTGGCCGTACGCGATCGCCGCATCCGCGGCCTGGCTCGCCTGGTAGCGCTGCCAACCCATGTACGCGGCCACCGTCAGCAAGACGACCGTCACCACCGTCAGCAACTGGTTGCCCCAACGGTTCCAGAAGGCCTTGATGCCTTCGATCTCTTCCTGTTCCTGCAAGTCGTAGGCCATGCACCAACGTCCCGATCATTACCTTGTCATCATGGCGCCGCCCGCCGGGCGCGCCGCCTTCGCCAGCCGCTAGTGCCGCGTCATCTTGGCGCCATTTTCGCCGTCGGCCTCGTCGCCGTCCTCGTCCGCCGACGCGACGTCCAGGTCGATGAGGTCGTCGTCATCGTCGTCTTCGTCCTGCGCGATCAGCGCCGCGATCACGCGTTCGATCGCTTCGGCGGCCGGGACGCGGATCTGCTGCGTGCCGGCATCGTGCGCGTCGGCACGCAGCCACTTGATCGAGACCTCGCCGCGCGCCAACTCGTCCTCGCCCAGCACCAGCGCCAGCACTGCACCGCTGGCGTCGGCCCGCTTGAACTGCGACTTGAAACTGCCGCCCCCGGCGTGACAGACGACGTCGACCCCGGCATCTCGCAACCGCTCGGCGAGATTCAGCGCGGCGGTGTCGGACGGCAATCCGCCATTGTGAACGATGTAGACGTCGCACATCGGCGCATCGGCCGCCTGTCGCGCGGCATCGCGCATCAGGTCGAGCACCCGTTCGACGCCCATCGCGAAACCGCTGGCCGGCGCGTCCTTGCCGCCGAGCATCGCGATCAATGGATCGTAACGCCCGCCGCCGCAGATCGTCAGGCCATCGGCCGCCACCCACTCGAACACGGTCAGATTGTAGTAGTCGAGTCCGCGGACAAGGCGCGGATTGATCGTGAACGGCTGGTTCTGCGAACGCAGCAGCGCCTGCAGCGTCTCGAAGTGCGCGCGCGACGCGTCGCCGAGGTGGTCGATCAATCGCGGCGCCGCGTCGACGAGGGCTTGCATCGCCGGATTCTTGGTGTCCAGGATGCGCAGCGGATTGCTGTGCAGGCGTCGCCGCGCGTCGTCGTCGAGCTGGTCATGGTGCGCTTCGAAATAAGCGATCAGCGCGTCACGGTGCCGGCGCCGCTCCTCGGCCGATCCCAGCGTATTGATCTCGAGCCGCACCGGCGGCAGATCGAGGTCGGTCCACAGGCGCGCGCACAACAGGATCAGCTCCGCATCCGATTCGGGGCCGGCCAGGCCCATCGACTCGGCGCCGATCTGATGGAACTGGCGATACCGCCCTTTTTGCGGACGCTCGTGGCGGAACATCGGACCGGCGTACCAGAGCTTCTTCGGTCCGGTGTACAGCAGGTTGTGTTCGATGACCGCCCGCACGACGCTGGCCGTATTCTCGGGCCGCAGCGTCAATGCCTCGCCGTTGAGCGAATCGACGAACGAATACATTTCCTTCTCGACGATGTCGGTGACTTCGCCGATGCCCCGGACGAACAACCGGGTCGATTCGACGATCGGCGTGCGGATGCGCTGAAAGCCATAAGCGCGCATCACGCCCGCCACGGTGTCTTCTAGACGCTCCCAGAGCGCCTCATCGGCGGGCAGCACGTCATTCATGCCGCGCACGCCGCGGATCGGTTCGAGCTTGCTCATGCTACGGATACAGGATTGGAGTGAACGGAGGGCAGTGCCTGTGGCGTCTCGCCTCAGCCCTCGCCCGCGGTGGCGGTGCCCACCGCGTATTTTCGCTTGACGTAGTCATCGACGATCGCCTGGAACTCTTCGGCGATCCGGTCGCCCTTGAGCGTCACCGTACGCCGGCCGTCGACGAAGACCGGCGCGACCGGCGCCTCGTCGGCGCCCGGCAGCGAAATGCCGATATTGGCGTGCTTGCTTTCGCCCGGGCCGTTGACCACGCAACCCATGACCGCGACCTGCATCGCTTCGACGCCCGGGTACGACGCGCGCCAGACCGGCATGCGATCGCGCAGGTAAGTCTGGATGCTGGCCGCCAGTTCCTGGAAGAACGTGCTGCTGGTACGGCCGCAACCCGGGCACGCGATGACCAGCGGCGCGAACGCACGCAGGCCCATCGTCTGCAGGATCTCCTGCGCGACGACGACCTCGCGCGACCGGTCGCCATTGGGCTCGGGCGTCAGCGACACGCGGATCGTGTCGCCGATGCCTTCCTGCAGCAGCACGGCCATCGCCGCCGTCGATGCGACGATGCCCTTGCTGCCCATGCCGGCCTCGGTCAGCCCGAGGTGCAGCGGGTAATCGCAGCGCCGCCCCAGTTCGCGATAGACGGCGATCAGGTCCTGCACGTTGGACACCTTGGCCGACAGCACGATGGCGTCGCCCCGCAAGCCGACCGACTCGGCCAGTTGCGCGCTCTCGATCGCCGACGTGACCAGCGCCTCGCGCATCACGGCCTGCGCATCCCACGGCTGCGCGCGCGAGGAATTCTCGTCCATCAGCCGCGCCAGCAGCGATTGATCCAGGCTGCCCCAGTTGACGCCGATCCGCACCGGCTTGTCGTAACGACACGCCACCTCGATCATCTGCGCGAAGTTGTCGTCGCGCCGGGCGCCGGAGCCCACGTTGCCGGGATTGATGCGGTACTTGGACAGCGCCTGCGCGCAGTCCGGATACTGGGTCAGCAACTTGTGCCCGTTGTAGTGGAAATCGCCGACCAGCGGCACCGACACGCCCATGCGGTCCAGTTGCTCGCGCAGCGGCGCGACCGCTTCGGCGGCCGCGGGCGTGTTGACGGTGACGCGCACGAGTTCGGACCCGGCCCGGGCCAGTTCCTTGACCTGGATCGCGGTCCCGATCGCATCGGCCGTGTCGGTGTTGGTCATCGACTGGACGACGACCGGGCGATGGCCGCCGACGATGACCTCGTTATCGGCCCAGCGGACCGTGACCGCGCGCGCGCGGCGGCGTCCGAACGCCCCGACGGGCATCGGCTCGCATGCCGCACCCGGCAGGGCTGTCGTCAACGAAGTGCGATCGTTCATGGCAGCGTCAACTTGGCGATGCCGGTCCCGGGCTGCACCCGCAGGCTCAGCGGCTTGCCGTCGAATTCGGCCTTGATCTTCTCCGCGTTGCCGAGGGTCACCGATACCGGCGTCGCGATCGGCACTTCCAGCGTCGTCTGCGCCTTCTGCGTCCCGAATGTCAGAACCTTCCCATCGTTGCGCTGGCGGATCTCGACCCAGGCATCGGCGGTAAACGACAGCTTGAGCACCGGACCGGCCGGCGCGGGCGGCGCGGCGGGGGCCGCCGGCTCGGTCGTCGCGGCTTCGGGCGTCGGCGCGGCCGGCGCGGGAACCAGCGGCTGCGGGATCGGGACCGCCGTCGGATCACCGCCGGCCGGCGCCGGCGTCAATGCCGCACCCGGCGTGGACGTGGCCGCCCCGCCGCCAAGCGACGGCGTGATCGGCACGTTCTCGATACGGCCGCCGCCGGGCGCCGATCCGGACGTCGTCGACTCGGTCGAGGCCTTGCCCCCGAAGAACGAGGGAATCCGCGACAGATCGGCATCACGACCGAAGAACAGCACCAGCGCGATGAGCGCCGCCAGCACGACGAGCGCCCAGATCCATCGGCTGCCCGACCCTCCATTGCCGAAACCCATCATGCCGCCGGGACGCAACGGTTCGTCGAGCGACGCCGCCGAGCGCAACTCGGCGGCCTTCGTCGTGCCGGCGATCGATTCGAGCAGAGGTTCGACGTCGACGCCGACGATCTTGCCGTAGTTGCGAACCGTCCCGCGCACGAAGGACAGGCCGGGCAGCGAGGCCCAGTCACCGGTCTCGATCGCTTGCACCTGCCGCGGGTGCAGCTTGAGCTGGCGCTGAATGTCCTCGGTCGACAATCCGCGCGATTCGCGCGCCGCGACCAACGCTTCGGCAGTCGAAATTCTCTCAGTCGTCATACTGTCCACTCAGCAACAGCGCTGTCTCACGGGATTGCGGGAAACGGCGACGCAACTGCGCGCCATAGCTGGCCTCGACCTCGCGATTGCCCGCCAGGCGCTCGATGCGCAGCGCCAGCCACAAGACCTGGGGCGACAAGTCGTACATCGACATCAGCCGTTGCTGGTATTGACGGGCGCGTTCGATGTTACGTCGCTTCAGGTACAGATCGGCGAGCTGGAAGTGCGCGACAGGGTCTCTGGGATCCGCCTGCAACGCGCGCAGGAACAACGACTCGGCGCCGGCCTCGTCCCCCTGCTTGAGGGTGCACAGACCGGCGTTGCGCAACGCCAGGGCGGGCGTTCGATAGAGCGGATCACGCAGCGCGATCGTGAAGCGCTCGAGCGCCTGGCTGATCCGGTCCGTCTGGCACAGGTACCAGCCGTAGTTGTTGTTCAGGTCCGGATCATTCGGCGCCAATCGCATCGCCTGTGCGAAGCTGTCGTCGGCCTTGTCGCGCTCACCCAGATCCATGTAGACGAGCCCCTGCACGCCATAGGCCTGCGCATAGGTCGGATCGATCGCCAGCGCCTGGCGCAACTCGCCCAGCGCCACCGGAAAATTGCGCTGCTGGTAATAGCCGGCGCCCAGTTCGGTGCGGATCCGCGCGCGACGACGGACGTCGGATTCCTCCAGCGAATCGGGCAATGCGGCGGGGCGCGCCGCCTGTGACAGCCCCTCGCCTTGCGCGGAAGCGGGGGCCGACGGATTGACGCACCCGGCGGCCAGCGCGCCAGCGAAGATCGCCACCCCCAGCAGCAGACGGCTCACGGCATTGGCCGGGGGGACGTCGGCGGGCAGCGATGGCGACGATGGACACATCGGCGCGCGCGGCGCCACGAACCGGACGATCATGAGCGTACCTCGGCCACCTCGATCACGCGACGGGCGTTGCGCTCGGCGACGCGCGTGCGGTCGAGCACTTCGCCGGCCAACTGGCCGCACGCGGCATCGATGTCGTCCCCCCGAGTCTTGCGCACCGTCGTCACGATGCCGGCATCGATCAGGCGTTGCGCGAACTGCTTGACGCGCGCCGGAGGCGACTTGACCAGTCCGGAGGCGGGAAACGGATTGAACGGAATCAGGTTGAATTTGCACGGCAGCCCGCGCACGCGTTCGATCAGCTCGATGGCATGCGCGTCCGAATCGTTGATGCCGTCGAGCATCACGTATTCGAAGGTGATGAAGTCGCGCGGCGCGCGCTCCAGATACCGATGACACGCGGCCAGCAGCTCGCCGAGCGGATACTTGCGATTGAGCGGCACCAGGCGGTCGCGCAGCGCGTCGTTCGGCGCATGCAGCGACACGGCCAGCGCCACCGGGCAGTCGTCGCGCAGCCGATCCATCATCGGGACGACCCCGGACGTCGAGACCGTGACCCGGCGCCGCGACAAGCCGTACGCATGATCATCGAGCATCAGCCGCAGCGCCGACAGCGTCGCCGCATAGTTCTGCAACGGCTCGCCCATGCCCATGAAGACGACGTTGCTGACCGGCCGCCCGACGATCGAGGCGCCGGCATCATCGTCATCGTCGACGCCGGAAGGCGCCGGCCCCGCGATTCGCGCGGTCGGCGACCCGGCCAGCAAGCGGTTGGCGAGCCATAACTGGCCGACGACTTCGGCCGCGGTCAGGTTGCGGCTGAACCCCTGATGGCCGGTCGAGCAGAACAGGCAGTTGACCGCGCAGCCGGCCTGCGTCGAGATGCAAAGCGTGCCGCGGGCCGTTTCGGGAATGAACACGGCTTCGACCGCGTTGCCCTGGCCGACGTCGAACAGCCACTTGCGGGTGCCATCGGCCGACAGGTGATCGCGCAGGATCGACGGGGGACTCACCTCGGCGTCGGCCTCGAGCCTCGCCCGCAGCGACTTGGCCAGATCCGTCATCGCGCCGAATTCGGCTTCGCCCCGCTGATGGATCCATCGCAGCAATTGCCGGGCGCGAAACGCCTTCTCGCCGCGCGCTTCGCACCAGCGAACCAATCCGTCAGGATCAAGTCCGAGCAGGTTCGTCCGCGAATCCATCAAAAGCAAGCCTCCGTGAAGGGCCGACGTCGGCAAGCCGCCGTCCGGGGCGCCGACATCGTCGCCGCACCGCCCTGCTGCGGACGCGAAGCGATCAACGCGCCGACGCTCAGCGGGCGTAGATTTCCAATGCCGGGAAGAAGAACGCGATTTCCACCGCGGCCGTCTCCGGCGCATCCGAGCCGTGCACCGCATTCGCGTCGATGCTGTCGGCGAAATCGGCGCGAATCGTGCCGGCCGCGGCTTTCTTGGGATCCGTCGCGCCCATCAGGTCACGATTCTTCAGGATCGCCCCTTCGCCTTCGAGCACCTGGATCATCACCGGGCCCGACACCATGAAATCGACCAGGTCCTTGAAGAAGGGCCGCTCGCGATGCACGCCGTAAAACGCCTCGGCTTCGACGCGTGACAGGTGCTTCATCCGGGCAGCGACTACCTTGAGGCCGGCCTTCTCGAAACGGGAATAGATTTCACCGATGACGTTCTTGGCGACGGCATCGGGTTTGATGATGGAAAGCGTGCGTTCGGTCGACGATGCGGCCATGATGACTGGGCTCCAGCTTAGCGGGTATTCTGTGTTTTTCCGGCGTCTTCCGGCGCCAAGCGCGGAGCTATCGAGGGGAAGAACGAGGAAAAGCAGTGAGAAAAACGGTGAAAAAACAGAGAGAAAAGAGTCAGTTACGGATAATTCTACAGGATTCCCCTGAATAGGCGATTTTACCACAATCGGGTCGCCGGCCAGCGACGGCGGGAGACCTCGCCCGGTCCGCCATGAACCCGCGCCGGTCGGCTCGGGGCCCATCCGCCCCCTTTTCGGGTCAGTCTCGGTTGAAAATTCCTGACTACTACCTTACATTGAGTCCATTGTCCCTCTTTCCTGTGGAGATACCCGCATGTCTGTCGAACGCCATAAACTGACCCCTGCCGGCTACGGCGCGGGCTCGGTCAGCTCGCCCGTCGTACGCAACCGCGTACTGCGCAACACCTACTGGCTGCTCGCGCTGTCACTGGTGCCGACCGTGATCGGCGCCTGGGTCGGCATCGCCACCGGATTTTCGATATTCGCCGGAAACCCGATGATGGGCTTCGTCGCCTTCATGGCGATCGCCTTCGGATTCTTCTGGGGCATCCAGAAGACCAAGGACAGCGGCATGGGCGTGGCGCTGCTGCTCGCGTTCACGTTCTTCATGGGCCTCATGCTGTCCCGGCTGGTCGGCCACGTGCTCGGCTATTCGAACGGCGCATCGCTGGTGATGACCGCGTTCGGCGGCACGGCGGTGATCTTCGGCGCCATGGCCACCGTGGCGACCGTGTCCAAGCGCGATTTCAGCGGCCTGGGCAAATGGCTGTTCGTCGGCATGCTGATCGTGCTGGTCGGCGCCGTCGCCAACATCTTCCTGCAGATGCCGGCGCTGATGCTGACGATCTCGGTCCTGGCGATCGCGGTGTTTTCGCTGTTCATGCTGTTCGACGTCCAGCGCGTGGTCAACGGCGGCGAGACCAACTACGTGATGGCCACGCTGTCGATCTACCTGAACATCTACAACGTGTTCAGCAACCTGCTGGCCCTGCTGGGCATCTTCGGCGGCGATCGCGACTAATCACCGGCCTTAGGCACGAGCCTCGCCCTTCTTCAGGGCGAGGCGGCTGATGACATCCGTCCGGACCGCGCGGTGCGTTCATCGCCGCCGCGCGCGGCAGAACCCGGAGCCGGTGGTTCGAGCCAGGCTCGCGTCAAGCCGGCTGCGCGATGGCCCGGCCAGGCACCGGTTCGAAGACGGCGATCGATTCGACATGCGATGTGTGCGGAAACATGTTGATCGCGCCAGCCGCCACCAATCGATAACCCCCGGTATGCACGAGCACCCCGGCGTCGCGGGCGAGCGTCGCCGGATTGCACGACACGTAGACGATGCGCCGCACGGCGCGCGGATCCGCGGCGATCGCCTTGGCGATCTCGAGCGCACCTTCTCGGGGCGGATCGATCAACACGCGATCGAACCCTCCCAGTTCACGCCACGCCGATGGCGTCATGTCGAACAGGTTGGCCGTGCGGAATTCGACGCGGTCCTGCAATCCGTTGACCGTCGCGTTCTGCGTCGCCCGGGTCGTCAGTGTCGCGCTGCCCTCGATCCCGAGCACGCGCCCTTCTCCGCCGACCCGCCGTGCCAACGGCAACGAGAAGTTGCCCAGGCCGCAGAACAGATCGGCGACCGTCTCGCCCGGCTGGCAATCGAGCAGGCGCACGGCTCGTCCGACCAGCACGCGATTGACGTCGTGATTGACCTGCGTGAAATCGGTCGGCAGGAACGGCATCCGCACGCCGAACTCCGGTAGCGAATAGGCGAGCCGGGAAACCGGCGCACCGCCGTCGGAAACGGGTTGGCCGTCGGCCAGCAGCACGATGCTGTCCGGCCCCTTGGGCTGCAGCCAGATCTCCAGGCCATGCCGTCGGGAGAACGCCAACAGCGCCTGCCTGTCGGCGTCGGACGCGGGCTCGATGACCCGGAAGACCAGCGCCAGCACGCCATCACCGATCGCCATTTCGATCTGCGGCATCCGATCGCGGATCGAGAGCCCGGCCACCAGTTCGCGCAGCGGCAGCAGCAGCGCCGAAACCCTGGCGGGCAGCACATGGCATTCGCGCATGTCGGCGACGTAGCTCGACCCGCGCTCGTGGAAGCCGACCAGTACGCCGCCCTTCTTCTCGACGTGCCGCACCGACAGGCGCGCACGCTGGCGGTACCCCCATGTCGGCCCGGCCAGCGGACGCAGGATCGTCTCGGGCCGAAGCCCCCCGGCCAGGTGCAGGAACTGGTCCTCGAGCACGCGCTGCTTGATCGCCAGTTGTCCGCGCGCATCCATGTGCTGCATCGAGCAGCCGCCGCAAACGCCGAAATGCGGACAGCGCGGCACGACGCGCAGCGAGCTTTCGCGCAGCACCTCGGCGGTCGCGGCGACGTCGAACTTGGGCTTCGAACGGACGATCGCCGCCCGTACGCGTTCGCCCGGCAGCGCACCACGCACGAATACGACCTTGCCTTCCGCGCGCGCCACGCCGTTCGCATCGAGATCGAGCGATTCGATGTCGAAGAGACGGTCGGCTACCGGCGGAGGCGCCGCCCGCCGTGTCGAGGATCGCGCCATCGCGTCAACCAGCCGCCGGCGCGTCGGCGGTCCAGCCGGACAGGAACTCGCGCCAGTGCTGGCCGGGCTGCGCGCCCAGGTAAGCGCGGACGACGTCGATCTCGCGCTGGTATTCGACGGGCGACCAGAAGCCGCGCAGGCGTTGGAATCGGCAGTACATCAAGTAGGTGTTGGCGACGTCGGTTTCGCAGTAGTCACGGATCTCGTCGAGCCGGCCCTGCCGATAGGCGGGCCAGACCTGCGAACCGTCCATGCCCATCTTGCCCGGAAAACCGCACAGCTTGGCCAACTCGTCCAGTGGCGCGTTGGCGCGAGGCGTGTAGAGCGCCAGCAGATCCATCAGGTCCAGGTGCCGCGTATGGTACCGGCTGATGTAGTTGTTCCATTTGAAGTCGCGATCGTCGTCGCCGAGTTCCCAATAGCGAGCGGCCTGCACGCCGTTGACCAGCGCGCGATAAGTCAGCACCTGCATGTCGAAGCCGCTGCCGTTCCAGGAGACGAGTTGCGGCGTGTGCCGATCGATCGTCTTGAAGAAATCGCTGATCAGCCGTGCCTCGGGGTCGCCGGCCGACCCCAGGCACCGGATGCGCACGCCGCTGTCATCGCGGAACAGGCATGCGATGGCCACGATCCGATGCTGGTGCAACGGCAGGAAGTCGCTGCCGGTCTTCTCGCGGCGACGGGCGAACACGTGCTCGACCAGCGTGTCGTCATCCCAGTCCGCGGCACCCGGCTCGTCGATGAGGCCCAGGCGGCGCAGGCCATCGGCGTCGGGCACCGTCTCGATGTCAAAACAGAGGATGGGCGTCATGCAAGGGCGGTCGAGAGCAAGAGATCGAGAGGGATCGATGCCGGGTCCGGTGGCCATCGCACCGGCCGGCAGACTGCATCAGCGCTTCGGCAGGAACTGCATCGGATCGACCGGTTTGCCCTGCTTGCGGATTTCGAACAGCAGGCCGGGGAGATCGGCGCTGGTATCGCCGAGTTCGGCGACCTTCTGCCCGCGCTTGACGGCCTGCCCTTCCTTGACGAGCAGGCTGCGGTTGTGTCCGTACACCGACACCGTATCGTCGTCATGCTTGATGATCAGCAGATTGCCATAGCCGCGCGGGCCGTTGCCACTGAAGATCACGCGGCCGTCGGCGGCGGCGCTGACCGGATCGCCGATCACGCCGTCGATGACGATGCCCAGGCTGCGCGGATCGGCGAACGGCTGAACGATGCGCCCGCGGGCCGGCCAGGCGAACGCGCCGCTGCCCGAGGGAGCGGTGGCCACCGTGGTCGGCGGCTGCGCCGACGCAGGCTCGGCGGCCGAGGCTGGAGAAGTCGCGGCCGCGTTCGCACCCGCTCCACCCGGGATCGGTGCCGGCCGGAATCCATTCGCCGCATCGGCGGCCTGCATGTCGGCCAGCGCCTGATCGGAATAAGGACGCTTGACCAGCCGCGGCAGGTTCCTGGCGGCCGGCACCGCCCCGGCTGCCGCCGTCGCGCTGTCGAGCGGCCGCGATTCGAGCGGACGCACCTCGATGCCGCTGCCGGGACTGCGGATCGGTGCGGCCTCGACCGCGGCGTCGATGGCCGGCGCATTGCCGGCGGCGGCCTCCGTCGCAGCGGGCGGCGTCGCCGTCGCGACGGGGGGCGCCGACTGCGCGCCCGGCGTGGTCCGGCTGATGATCGGCGCGGGCATCCTGGACGAACCGCAGCCCGCCAAGACGATCGCACACGCCAGCACGCCCCCCATCATGGCGACGCGCGCGGAATCTCGTTGATGAGGCGCTGATGACACGTGATCTCCCGGTTCGAAAGGGGTCGGCACCGAGCCGACAGGGCTCAGCGCGTGCCCGGACGCAAAGGTACGAAGCGTACCGCGTCTAGAACGGTCAGGTGCCAGTCGTCCTGGCTGGCACGCTCGACCAGGTGCAGCGACTGGCCGTCTCCGGTCGCCGCGACGATCGGTGCGATCAGCCGGCCGCCCACTTTCATCTGCAGCAGCAGATCATCGGGAATCGACTCGCCGGCCGCCGCCAGGACGATCGCGTCGAACGGCGCCGCCTGCTCGACACCCAGACGGCCATCGCCGAACACCAGGCGCAGGTTGGACTGCCGCAGCGAACGCAGGTTGGCGCGCGACAGCTCGTGCAGCGCCTTCAGGCGCTCGACCGACACCACCTGGCCGAACAGGTGCGCTAGCACCGCCGCCTGATAGCCGCAGCCCGTGCCGATCTCCAGCACCTTGGCTTCCCGCCGCTGGCCTTCGTCCAGGTGGGCCGTCACCCACTCGAGCATCCGCGCGACGGTGCTGGGCTTGGAGATCGTCTGGCCGTGGCCGATCGGCAGCGCGACATCCTCATAAGCGCGGCTGGCCAGGGCGACGTCGACGAATGCGTGGCGCGGCACGATCGAGATGGCGCTGAGCACGCCCAGATCCCGAACCCCGATGCCGCGCAGCGCATCGATCATGCGCTGGCGCGCGCGATCGGAGGCGATGCCGATGCCGGTAGCCATCGGCAGTACGACCGCTTTCGAGGCGAGCCGCGCGGAGGTCTTGGCGAACCCGGGATAGAACCCCGAGCGAGGACGAGGCAACATCTAGCGCTGGATTCCGGTAAGTGACGATGGCTCGGGCCCCGGTCGGAGCCATTGTCCGACGGTGGCGACGAGCGAATCGTGAGTCAGGTCGATGTCCAGCGGCGTGATCGACACCCGCCCCCGCGCGGTGGCGTGGAAGTCGGTGCCGGCGCTTTCATCCTTGACGCTGCCCGCCAGGCCGATCCAGTAGACCTTGTCGCCGCGCGGCGTGCGGCCCTCGACGACCTCTTCGGACGGATGGCGCTTGCCCAGGCGGGTCGCCTCCCAACCGGTGAGCGACGAGTAAGGCAGGTTCGGGATGTTGACGTTCAGCAGCATCGGCCGTTCGCGCAGCCGCGCGCCCAGGCGGGCGACGACATCGGCGGCCACGCGCGCCGCCGAATCGAGGTGCGCATAGCCATGATCGATCATCGAGAACGCGATCGCCGGAACCCCGAGCACGAACGCCTCGGTCGCCGCGGCGACCGTGCCGGAATAGTTGGTGTCGTCACCCATGTTGGCGCCGTCGTTGATGCCGGACAGGACCAGGTCGGGACGAAAGCCGAGCACGCCATTGAGCGCCAGATGGACGCAGTCCGTCGGCGTGCCGTTCACGTAGTGGAAGCCGTTGGCGGCGGTGCGGAGCGTCAACGGCCGATCGAGCGTCAGCGACTGCGATGCGCCGCTGCGGTCGCGCTCGGGCGCCACGACGACGACTTCACCGAGGTGCCGGACCGCGGCGACCAGTGCGGCGATGCCCGGCGAGAAATAACCGTCGTCGTTGCTGACAAGGATGCGCATAAGCCGTCATTCTATCGAAAAAGGCCTGCGCACCAGCGTTTTTGGCGTTATCCCTCGGCCGGCCAGTCGCGAATGTAGGCTTTAAGCATACGGTTTTCGAAGCCCTGCTCTTCGAGCACCGCCTTGGCGACGTCGTGGAACGAGACGACGCCCATCACCATCGTGTCGTCCATCACCGGCAGGTAGCGCTGATGATTGGTCAGCATCATCCGGCGCAGCTCGTTGACGTCCATGTTCGGCGCGCAAATGATCGGATCCGGATTCATCACGTCGCGCACCATGATCTCGGCCACCGGCCGCGTCGGCCCTTCGCGGTGCTCGATCTGGCGCTTGGCCAGCACGCGCATGACTTCGCGGAACGTGACGATTCCGGCGAGCCGCCCCTTGTCCATGACGATCAGCGAACCGATGTCGTGTTCGGCCATCGTGATCACACAGTCCGAGAGCATGTCATCGGGCGACACCGTGTAGAGCGTGTTGCCTTTGACTCGGAGGACTTCGCTGACTTGCATGATGATGGCTCCCCTGGGTACTGGCCAATGCTAGCCGATCCGGCCCGTCAGCGACAAGTCGCTCGACATCAACGCGGACCACGATTCAGGCTGCGCTGCACGTGCGCGGCCAATTCGTCCTCGGTATAAGGCTTGGTCAGGAAGATGTCGGCCCCCGCCGACAAGGCCAGTTGCTTGTGCTTGTCGCTGTAGCGGGACGTGATCATGATGAAGGGCACCGCCGCGGTATCGGCTCGGGCACGCAAAGCGCTGGCCAGCTCGACGCCATTCATCCGCGGCATCTCGAGGTCGGCGATGATCAGGTCGGGCACGCGCTTGTCGACCAGCGCCATCGCGTCGATGCCATCGGACGCGGACTCGACGTGCAGACCCAGGTCCTGCAGGAACAACTCCATCGCGCGGCGCACCGACACCGAGTCGTCGACGATCAGGCACACCGGCGCGGCCGGCGCCGACGCACTTAGCGTGGTCGCGTACTGGGGCGTGTCCTGGCGTCGCGCGAGCAGTTCGGGCAGGTCGACGATCGGCGCCACCGAGCCGTCCCCCATGACCGCCACGCCGCCGATCCCCGGGATCGGCGGAATGGCGGCGGCGAGCGGCTGCAGGATCACGTTACGGGTCTGGCCCGGCTCGGGCGTGACGACGGCGATCGGTTCGCCGGCCTCGCCCCGCACGATCATCGCGACACGCTCCTTGGCCTCGCCCGACAGGGCGTTCTCGGGCAGGCCGAGCAGCGCCTCGAGCGTGAAGACCGGATAGTCGACCCCATCGACGCGCAGCCGCGCCTCGCCCCCGGTCTCGGGCGACAGGCCGGTGACCGACGCGATCTGCTCGATGTCGCGCACCGACACCGCTATCACGTGGCTGGGAGCGCGCAGGATCATCACCGGCACCGCGGCCAGGCGCACCGGCATCGTCAGCGTCAGGTCCAGTCCCAGCCCTGGCGTGCTGGCGACGTCGATGCGGCCGCGCAGCTCGCGCACCCGCTCGCGCACGACGTCCAGGCCGATGCCCCTCCCCGACAACTGCGTCGCCTGTTCGCGGGTCGAAAAGCCGGGCAGCAGGATCAGGCGCGACGCCTCGGCGGCGGACGGCCGCGCGTCGGCGTCGATCAGGCTGGCGGCGCGGGCTCGCGCGACGATCGCATCGATGTCGAGGCCGCGACCATCATCGGTGCAGCGGATGCGCAGCTCGGCGCCGTCGCGCGCGAACGTCAACTGGATCCTGCCGGTGCGCGGCTTGCCGAGCTGGCGCCGGCGCTCCGGATCCTCGATGCCGTGGTCGACCGCGTTGCGCACCATGTGCATCAACGGATCGACGATCCGCTGCAACAGGTGGCCATCGATCGCCGTCTCGCCGCCGAACACCAGCAACTCGACTTCCTTACCCGTCTGACGCGCGGCCTGGCGCACCGCGCGCTGCAGGCGGCCCGCCATCGTTTCGATCGGCACCATCCGCGTCTTGAGGGCCGCTTCCCGCAGATCCGTCTGCACGCGATCCAGCTGCGCGACCTGCTCGCGCATCGCGCCCAGTTCGTGATCGAACTGCTGGTCGACGAGCTTATGATCGGCGCCCGCCTCGGCGAAGCGGCGCGAAACCGTATGCAGGTCGTTGTACTCGTCCAGTTCGAGCGCATCGAAATCCGCTTCGCGGCTCCGCCCGGTCAGCGCCAGGCCGCGCACGTCGACGAGCCGCTCCAGCTCCATCGACAGATCCTGGAAGCGCTCGCTTCCCGCGCGCAACGCCGCGCGCGTATCGCCGAGCACGGCGATACGCTCCTGCATCTGCGCCAGCGCGATCATCGCTTCATTGGCCAGGTCGAGCAGCCGCGACACGACACGGGCCGGCACGCGCAGCATCTCGTCGGCTTCATCGCCGGCGTCGCCGGCCGGCGCGCCCTCACCGCCGCCGACGGTTTCGCCGATCGCGGTGGCGGGCGATGGCGATGGCGATGGCGATGGCTGTGGTTGCGGTTGCGGTTGCGGTTGCGGTTGCGGTTGCGGTTGCGGTTGCGGTTGCGGCAAGGACGATAGCTGGGCCGAGGGCTGCGGTTGCGACGAACTCGCTGCCGACGAGGTAGGCTGGGAGTCGGCCTTCGGCCATTCGAAACGCGGCTCGTCCGCGCGCTGAGTGCCAGCGGCCGGCCGGGCGGGCGGCTCGTCCGTTTCGCGCTCGACGACGACAGGCCGGTCCGGCGGCACGCCACCGCTCACCGGTGCCGAGCCGGCGGATGCCTGCGCATCGCCTGCCTCGACCGGGCGTTGCTCCGCGGGCTCGCCGTCGAGCAGCCGGTGCGTCGCGTCGACGACTTCGCGCAGGATCGCCTCGACGTTGGCGGGAGCCGGCCCGATCGCGGCGACCGCGTCGCACATCTCGGCCACGCAGTCGGCCGCGTCGCCGAGCAGGTGGGTCAGCGACGAATTCAACAATCGCGCATCCCTGGCCAGCAACTGCAGGATGTCCTCGAGCCGATGCGTCAGCGTCGCGATGCCCCGGACGCCGACGGTATTGGCCGATCCCTTCAGCGTATGGGCGACGCGTTGGGCGCGCTCGATCTGGTGATCGTCGCCCCGGCGCAGCAGGTCGATGGCCTCGCTGAATTCGGCCGACAGGTGCGGCAGTTCGCGCAGCAGATTGTCGACGACGCTGCGATCGGCCTCGGCCGGAATCTCGAGCGACAGGTCGTTCTCGTCGATCGCCAGCAAAGGTTCCGCCGTCACCTGGCGCGACCGGATGATCTCGATCGCCAGCAAGGCCTGCGACAACGACGATTGCAGCGCCGGGGGCATTGGCGACGGCCAGTGCTCGTCGCCGAGCAGGCCGACCCATTGATCGACGCTGTCGGGCGTCACGTCGGCGAACAGATCGGCCAGCGTATCGGGCAACAGCAACAACAGCCGCCGGCTTTCCTCGTCGAGCGTTCCGTCGGTGGTCATCCAATAGCCGAGTTGCGCACCCAGGCCCGACAGCATCCGGGTCAGGACATCGGCGCCGATGAACTCGCTGGCATTGACCATATGCTCGAGCCGCGCCAGGTATTCATCGATGAACTCGGTCCACGCGGACGTGCCAGGCGATGGCGGTTCGAGCGACAACAATGCCGGAATCAGGTCGGCACCCAATGCGCGGGCCGCATCGGCGAGCATCGCCAGTTCATCGATGGCGATCCGCCCGGGAGCCCCCCACGGATCGGCCTGGCTGGATGGCGGCCAGAGGCTGATCGCCGGGGCAGGCGCGAAGGCTCGCAACACTTCGTCGATCCCCGGCGCGCCGGGAGCTTCGGCGACGTCGTCGTCGGGCACCACGCCATCGTGAAACGCCTCGATGGCGTCGGTCTCGACTTTACCCGCGCCCTCATCGGTGCTCGCGTCGTCGATGATCTCTTCGCCGATGACGATCTCGTCGTCAGCCGCATCCTCCGCCAACGGCTCGTCGAATGCCCGTTCGGCAACGACCGCTCGATCGGCAATCGCCTCATCGCAGACAGCCTCATCACCGCCGATCGTTTCGTCGGTCCCATCCTCACCCGCGACGGCAGCATCACCTACGATGGCGGCATCGGCGATCGTCGCGTCGCTCGCCACCGGATCGATCGCCTCTTCGCTGCTTACCCCCTGCCCGGCTCCTCCCTGCTCATCTCCTTCCTGCCCTGCTCCTTTCTCGACGCCTGCCGCCTCGTCGATGATCGTTCGACCGGCAGCCACTCGATCCGGGACCACTCGAACCGGTGCCTCGTCGCGAAGCGGCGCATCGCTGATCCCCCGGCTCGCATGGCGCCCCGGGTCGATCTGCCTGACCCATTCCCGGATCTGGCGCAGATCGGCGCGCAGGCGTTCGGCGATCAAGGCGACGAACTGCGGCGGCACGCCGGCAAAGCCCGGCCAATGATCGAGTTGGGACACCAGCGCGGCGACCTGCGGCAGCTCCAGCGCCCCGGCGAAGAACGCGATCACCTCCTGCACCCAGCGTTCGAATGCCGCGCGGTCGTGCGCGATGAACTCGCGACTGGTCGGCCCTTTGAGGAAAGGCACGAGCAACGCGGCCAGATAGTCGGGCCCACGCAGCCCGACCGAATTGGCCACCGCCGCGCAACGCTGCACCGCCGCCGCCAACTCGATGCCGAGCCGATCCGGCTCGGTATTCAGGAACAGAGGTTCGAGCAGCCCCGCAGCAGCCTGGTTCAGGCGTTCGAGCCGCCCCGCGGCAAGCCCCCTGTCGATACCCAGCAACGCGCTGCCCTGCGATTGACCGGCGAGATGGCCGGCGCCGAAAGAGCCGGTCCCCCGGTCGAAACCCGATGATGCGGTCGATGAGCTCATGTCAGGGCTTGGTCACGTGGGGCAACTTGAACACGCTGACCTCGTCGAGCAGCGCCTTCGCATACTCGACGAGACGGCGCGTTTCGCTCGCCTGCAGCAACAACTGCTTGGCGGTCTCGGCGCTGGCCTCCTGGATGATCCGCGCGCGCTCCTGCAGGCCAGCCCCGACCTTGGCTTGCTCGGTCGACGTGCGCGCGATGTCGCGCACGGTGCTGGCGAGCGACGTGGTCTCGGTCTGCGTGCCGCGCATCGCCCGCCCGGCGTCCTCGGCCTGCCGGCTGATCTCGACCACCTTGCCGATCGCCTGATTCATCGCGAGCACGGTGTCGTTGGTCTCCGTCTGGATCGAGACCACGAGCCGGCCGATTTCCGAGGTCGCGTCGCGCGCCGATTCGGACAATCGCTTGACCTCGTCGGCCACCGCGGCGAAGCTGCGCCCCGCCTCGCCGGCCGCGGCCGCATGCATCGACGCGTTGAGCGCGAGGATGCCCGTGCGTTCGGCGATCGCCTGGATGATGCCGACCACCTGCCCGATCTCCTGCGAGCGTTCGCCCAGGCGCTTGATCCGCTTCTCGGTCTCGCGGATCAGATCGCGGGATTCGGATACGCCGACCACCGTTCCGTCGACGCTCTGCATCGCCTTCTCGGTCGCCTGCACGGTCCTCTCGGCGGCCAGGTCGCAGCCGCGCGCGCGCTCGGCGATCGATTCGAGCACGACCGCCGCCTGCGCCAGCTCGCGCGCGGCCAGCGCCACCTCGTGCTGCTCGCGCGTCGCGGCGTGGTTGGCCAGGTCCGACTGGCTCTTGACGGCCACGGTCGCGCGCGCGACGTCGCGCGACACACGGGCGACGTTGGCCAGCACGCGGCCGGTCTCTTCGGTCAGCAGGTTCAGCGCGTCGGCGATCGCGCCGGTGACGTTCTCGGTGACCGGCATCGTGATCGACAGATCCTTGGTCGTGGCGATCTGGCCGATCGTCTGCATGATCTCGATGACCGAACTGTTCAGGTCTTCATTCTCGGTGGCCGTGTCGGCCAGGACCGAGACGCGTTGATCGAGCATGCGGTCGAACGATTTCGACAGGCGCCCGATCTCGTCGTTGCTGACCAGCCCGGCGCGAGCGTCCAGATCGCCGATCGCGACACGGTCCACGGCCGCCCGCAACGCGACCAGCGGACGCTCGAACGCCCGCGAGGTTCGCCACCCGAGGTAACCGCTGATCAGCGCACCGAGCAAGCCGGCGGCGATCAGCCCGATGACGAGCCATGCCGACGGCATCGCACCGCCCGGCGCGAGCCCGCCGGTCAACGCGACGGCGACGCTGGCCGATATCATGCCGACGAGCGCACCGACGACACCGATCGCCACGCCTCCCCATGCGCCGCGGTGAACGCACACGCGGACCATGTCTTCGCGCAATCGTGCGCTGATCGAATTCCACGCCCCCACTGGGTCCTCATCGATCGGCCATCAAGGCCTCAAACAAAGCGGAAAAATCGGCTTGCCACCATGCGGCCGGCGCATCGGACGATCCGTCGCGGCAGAGCACCGGCGAATGCAGGACCGAGGCGAACGGCGCCGCGGGCGGCCCGGATGATACGGATGACGGCGGCACCGCTTCGACGACGCGCAACGGCACGGGCGGTCCGTCGACCAGCAGGCCGATCGGCGCCTGACCAGGATCGCCGATGACCAGCAAGCCGTGGCGCTGCCAGGTCGGCAGTCGCGCGGGCGCCTGTCCGCCCACGTCGATGACGCTGATCGGATGTCCGCGGACCTGGGCCAGTCCCCGCAGGCGGCGCGGCGCGAGCGGCAGCGGATGGATCGCCGCCGATGCGATGTACTGCGCAGGCCGGTCGGGCGGCGTCAGCAGCCGCAGCGCCCCCAGCGCGATGCCGAAGCGATCGGGTACGAAGCGGCCGGGCGCCGGGCGGCCGGACGATTCAGTTGCGGCTGGCGGCATGCTTGAGCGCGGCCAGGACCTCGTCCGGCGACAACGGTTTGGCGATCAGGTCCTTGCCCCCCTGCATCCGCGCCCACACCTGGTCGGCGCGCTGGTTCTTCGTCGACACGAAGACGACCGGAATCTCGCGTGTCGCCGGATCGACGGCCAGGCGCCTGCACGCCTGGTAGCCGTCCATTCCCGGCATCACGATGTCCATGAAGATGATGTCCGGATGATGCGCGCGCGCCATCTCGAGTCCCGAAGCGCCATCGTTGGCGACGGTCACGCGCCATCCCGCTTCGGTCAGGATGTTGACCATGTGCTGCCGGTCGACTGCGCCGTCGTCGACGACCAATGCCTGATTCATCGGTATTCCCCTGGGCTGGATCGCCCGATTCGTCTCGTTCCGCGGATCATGCGGGCGCTTCGGCCCATGGTCATGATCCCGATCTGCTCCACCATTGCGACAGCGGCCGCCGCCGGGGTCCGGCCGCCGCCGCCGGCGGCTTGCCCCGGGCCGGTTCGGCCGTCTTGATCACGGCCGACAGGTCGTCGATCGCCAGCGACTTGCGCAGTTGCTTGACGACAGCCGCCTCGAGCGCGCGCATCGGCACCGGCTTGCTCAGGTAGCTGTCGCAGCCGGCCAGCGCCCCGCGCGCCAGATCGAACGGCGAGGACTTGCTCGTCAGGATGATCACCGGGATCTGGCGGGTCTGCCGGTTGCGCTTGATCTCGCGCGTCAGCTTGTAGCCGTCCATGTCGGGCATGACCACGTCCGCCAGGACCAGGTCGATGTGCTGGGTCGCCAGCCGTTCCAGCGCGTGCGCCGCGCTGTCGACGCTCACGCTGGCCATGCCCATGCGCTCGAACGCCAGCGACAACTGCTGGCGGACCGTCGGACTGTCGTCGACGATGAGCACCTGCAGCTTCGGTGCCTCGCCGACACGGGCGTCGGGCGTCGATCCTCTGCCCGGAGACGGAACGCCGTTCGCGCGCGCGGGCGCCGCGGGCGCCGCGAGCGATTCCGGCGTGGCGGTCCTCATCCCGTCTCGCGCGGAGGCCGGTCTGGCCGACGGTGTCGGGGCGGACGGCGCCCGCGCGGAAGGCGCGGGCCGTGGGGACGGCTGTAGGGACGGTTGCGAGGACGGCTGCGGGACCGGCGCCCGGGCCGCCCCGGTAGCGGCCGCCCTCGCAGGCGATGCGACGGGCGGCGTGGCGAGCGGCGAGGCCATGCCCGGAACCGGCATCCGCGCCGGCCCGGAAGCCCGCGGGTCGAACACCTGTCCTTCGCCCATTGACGGCTGGCTCAATCCACGAACGGTCGGGGGCCCGCTCTGTGCGAAAGCGGCCGAGGACGGCGCTGGCGCAGGGCCGCCACGAGTCGGGCCCTCGCCGACGACCCGCGGGACGTCGGCCATGCCCCGGGCGGATCGAGGCGCCGGCGCGTCGGTGTCCAACGCGGTCGGATCGAACGCATCGATCGACGGCCGCAGCGGAAGCGGAGAGGGCCGGCCGGCCGGCTCGACACGCGACGAAACGGCTGCCGCCCTCGCCGCAGCGGCGGCGGCCGCAGCAGCGTCGGTCGGAACAACGCGGGGCGAAGCGGCACTGGGCGAAGCGGCGTTGGACCTCGCGGCTACCGCAGCGGCGGACGACGCCGCCGCCATGGAGGCGGACGCCGAAGCAGACGGCACCGCCCCACCGGGCGGCGGCACGGACGGCCGGGCGCCGTTGCCGGACAGTTCGGCGTCGACGACGCGGTTGAGGATCGGCAGCAATTGCAGCGTCAGACGATCGATCGTGATCGAATGGCGCGCCGGGCTCGCCTCGCCGCGCGGCAGCGCCTCGATGATCGGGATCCGCCGGCCGGACGCGCCGACCAGCGACATCGCCTGGCCACCTGCGGGATCGAACGGATTGACGATCAGCAGGTCGATCGATTCGGGAACGACAGCAGGCGCCAGCACGAACTCGTAACGGTTGTACTGGCTGTGCTTGAACACGATCTCGACCAATCGCCAATCGCGCGGGTCGAGACCGGCGGCGCCTACGCGATACATAGGCCTCGTTTCCATGATCCTTCCTCTGATCCTTCCTCGTCCAGCCTGAGCGCGTACACGGGAGCGTTGACCCGACATGCTAGCATCGCCAGCCGGGGCCACCGACGTCGACGGCCATCACCGGCCGCGCCGAACCGGCCATCACGAGGTAATCGGTCGCCTGTGTCCGATCGCAGCCACACGGACCGGGACCACGGCAGCCCCACATCGACTAAGCATCCCCGTGGTAACCACCCTGAACCCTGCACTGCGCATCGCGCCGAGCGACGCGCGAGGGCGAGCCTGATGACCCAACGAGACTATTACGGATTCGACACGCTGGCGCTGCACGCGGGCGCCTCGCCCGACCGGGAAACCGGCGCCCGGGCCACGCCGATCTATCTGTCGACCGCCTTCGTGTTCCAGAACGCCGACCACGCCGCCGGCCTGTTCAACATGGAGCTGTCCGGCCACGTCTATTCGCGCATCAGCAATCCGACCGTGTCGGTGCTCGAGGAACGGATCGCGGCACTGGAGAGCGGCGTCGGCGCGATCGCGACGGCCAGCGGCCAGGCCGCGCTGCATCTGGCGATCGCCACGCTGGCCGGCGCCGGATCGCACATCGTCGCGTCGACGGCGCTATATGGCGGATCGCACAACCTGCTGCACTACACGCTGGCCCGTTTCGGGATCAGCACGACCTTCGTCGATCCGCGCGACCCCGATGCCTGGCGCGCCGCGATCCGGCCGGAAACGCGCCTGCTGTTCGGCGAAACGGTCGGCAACCCCGGGCTGGACGTCCTGGACATCCCGCGGATCGCCGAGATCGCCCATGCGAACGGGCTGCCGCTGATGGTCGATTCGACGTTCACGACGCCCTGGCTGATCAAGCCCGGCGACCTCGGCGCGGATCTGGTCCATCACTCGGCGACCAAGTTCCTGTGCGGCCATGGCACCGTCGTCGGCGGCCTGCTCGTCGATACCGGCCGCTTCGATTGGCAGGCGTCGGGCAGGTTCCCCGAGTTGACCGAGCCTTATGACGGTTTCCACGGCATGGTGTTCGCCGAGGAATCGACGGTCGCTCCGTTCCTGCTTCGCGCGCGCCGCGAAGGGCTGCGCGATTTCGGCGCCTGCCTGAGCCCGATGAACGCGTTCCAGATCCTGCAAGGGATCGAAACGCTGCCGCTGCGGATGGCACGCCATGTCGACAACGCGCAACGCATCGCCGAATACCTGGCTGCGCATCCGATGGTCGCCAAGGTCGCTTATCCGGGCCTGCCGCAACATCCGGACCATGAACTGGCCCGCCGCCTGATGCCCCGCGGCTGCGGCGCGGTACTCAGCTTCGACCTGAAGGGCGACCGCGCGGCCGGCCGCCGCTTCGTCGAGTCACTGCAGATCTTCTCGCACCTGGCCAACGTCGGCGATGCCCGCTCGCTGGTCATCCATCCGGCGTCGACGACCCATTTCCGGATGGACGGCGCGGCGCTCGCGGCCGCCGGGATCGGCGAAGGTTCGCTGCGGCTGTCGATCGGCCTCGAAGACGCGGACGACCTGATCGCCGATCTGGGCCGCGCCTTCAAGATCGCGCAAAAAGGCGCCTGAACAAGGAGACCCCGATGCAACTCGAAGTCGATGGGCGCGTCGCGTACGCCTATACCGGCGGCAAGGCGCTGGATACCACGCTGCCGACGGTCGTGTTCGTCCACGGCGCGCAGAGCGATCACAGCGTCTGGATCCTGCAATCGCGCTACCTGGCCCACCATGGCTACGGCGTGCTGGCCGTCGACCTGCCCGGCCATGGGCGCAGCGCCGGTCCGCTGCTCGATTCGGTCGAGGCGATGGCCGCATGGATCGGCAAGCTGATGAGCGCGGCCGGCATCCGGCAGGCGACCGTCGTCGGCCACAGCATGGGATCGCTGATCGCCGTCGAACTGGCCGGCACCGAACCGGACCGGGTCGGCCGCGCGGTCCTGGTCGGATCGGCGTATCCGATGCGGGTCTCCGACGCGTTGCTGGCCGCCGCGCGCGACGACGAGCCCCGGGCGTTCGACATGATGAACGTCTGGTCGCACGGCGGCCTCAACCATCCGCCCGGCTGTCCCGGTCCGGGGTTCTCGGTATTCGTGCAGTCCCGCCGGCTGATGGAGCGCCAGGCCAAGGGCGTGCTGTTCAACGACCTGAGCGCATGCAACGACTACCGCCAGGGTGAACAGCGCGCCGCCGCGATCGCGTGCCCGGCGCTGTTCGTGCTGGGCAGGCAGGACATGATGACGCCGCTCAAGGCCGGCAAGGCGCTGGCTTCACGGATCAAGGACGCGCGGGTCGTCGAGATCGACGATTGCGGCCACCAGTTGATGGCCGAGCAGCCGCGGGCGGTGCTCGACGCGATCCTGCGCTTCATCGCTTAGGGTCCGTCAACAGGCCAGGCCCTAGCGCGCCGACTGCGCGGCCACGGCCGTCAGCGGCATGTCGAGCAGCGCCGATTCGATCGACAGGTGCGCGATGCCGGCCGGACCGCGCACGCGCCAGCGGCGGAACGGCTCGCTGGGCCGGCGCTGCGGGCGCGGCAGGATCTCACCGTCGGCCCCCTGCCAGATCGCCTCGAACAGCGCGCGCAGGCTCAGGTACTGCGGATTGGCCGCCAGCACCCAGGACTCGTCCCAGATCGCGCGTTCGGGCTCGCCGTGACGGCCATCGGTCGGCACGCGCCACAGCCGATGGATGTAGCCGGTCGCGGTCAGCAGCCGTGCCAACGCCTCGGCGCGGCCCGGATCGGGCCCGGTCATCGCCTTGAGCGAATCGACGCGCAACAGGCCGTCGCCATCCTGTTGCCACTCGACGGCGAGCGCCAGCAGGATCCGCGTGCCCGAATCGAAGCGCTCGGCCGGCCGCCATCGTGCATGCACGCGCGTGCCGCTGCCCCAGTGGCGAAGATTGGCTGCCAGCAGCGCGCCGAGCAGGATCGTCATCCACAGCAGGTACAGCCAGATCAGGAACAACGGAAGCGCGGCGAACGCGCCATAGATCACCGTGTACGTCGGCAGGTTGGCGACGTACGCGGTCAACCCCCGGCGCAGCACCTCGATGACGAGCGCCGCCACCGCCGCACCCAGCAGCGCGTCGCGCCAGCGCACCGGCACGTTGGGCAGCAGGTAATACATCAGCGCCAGCGTGCCGAGGCCGCCGCCGGCCGACAACGCGGTGAACCACGCGCGGCGAAACATCTCGACCGGCACGTTCGACAGCCAGCCGGTGACCATCATGCCGTTGACGGTGAAGCTCAGCGCCAGGAACAACGGCCCCATCGTCAGCAGCATCCAGTACAGCGTGATACGCCGCCCGAGCGAGCGCGGCCGCTCGGTCGCCCAGATCCGGTTCAGCGTGCGATCGATCGTCAGCAACGCGGTGAACGCCGTGGCGAAAAAGAAGATCGTGCCGAGCAGCGACAACTGGCTGGCCTTGGACGCGAACTCGTTCATGTAGCCCGACAGCGTGTCCGCGAAGCTGGGCAGGAACAGGTTCGATGCCAGAAACCGCTGCAGCGACTCGCGCATCGGCGCGAACATCGGCAACGCCGTGACGACCGTCAGCGCGATCGAGAACATCGGCACGATCGCCAGCAGCGACAGCAGCGTCAGGCTGCCGGCCGTTTGCGGAAGGTGGATCGTCCTGCCCTGGCGCCACATCGCCAGCAGCAGTCCCGTCAGCTTGTCGGACCAGTGAAGCGCCGGCTCGGGCAACGTGTCGATGCGCATCGGCGCCGATGCATCGACGGGGATGCCAGCCCGGGCGTCCCCGCCGGCTCCGGGAGTGCGGTCGGCTCCGGTAGCACGATCGAGGGCCTGATCGGCACGCGCGCCGGCGTTCCGATCGGCAGCCATCGCGGCGCCGGCGTCGGCGGATCGAGGGGAGCGGTCAGCATCCATGGACATCGCCTATGATAGCTTTCGGGCCCATGGCCTCCACCCGTCGCATCGTCATCGGCAGTTTCGTCGCCCTGATCCTCCTGGGCCTTGCCTGGGAAACGTGGCTCGCGCCGCTGCGCCCCGGCGGATCGCTGCTGGCGCTCAAGGTCGTTCCGCTCGCGCTGGCCCTGCCGTCGCTATGGCGAGGAACGCTGCGCACGTACCAATGGTGGTCGATGCTGATCCTCGTGTACGTCGCCGAAGGCGTGCTGCGCGCCACCAGCGATCGCGGACCCGGCGTCGCGCTCGGCGCCATCGAAGCCTTGCTGGCGGCCGCCGCCTTCGGGGCGATCCTGCTGCACGTACGGCATCGGATCGGCCCGCGCCCGCCCCGCGCCAAACGCCGCGACTGACCGAGGACGTCCCCCCGGGGCGCCGCCGGAGTCTGGCGAGCCCTCGATCGGCCCGCTCTTCGGGCAAACGATCCTAAGCCGCCAGCCGGACGCCGGACCGCACGCCGTCCGCGGCCCTGACGATCAGCGTTGCATCGTTGGCCGCCAACTGGCGGGCGTCGGACAGCGCCTGGCGCCAGCGGCGCGCCCCCGGCAAGCCATTGAACAAGCCCAGCATGTGCCGCGTGACATTGCGCAGCGGCTCGCCGCGGCGCACGACCGATCGCGCGTAGTCGGCCATGCGCGCGGCGACCTGCCAGCGATCGATCGGAACGTCCGCAGGCGGATCGCCGAACACCCGTCGGTCGGCGTCGGCCAGCAGCCAGGGATTCTGATAAGCCTCGCGGCCGATCATCACGCCATCGACATGCCGGAGGTGGGCATCGACCTGGTCGAGCGACACGACGCCGCCATTGATGACGATCGTCAACGACGGGAAATCGGCCTTGAGGCGGTACGCGATCTCGTAGCGCAGCGGCGGGATCTCGCGATTTTCCTTGGGGCTCAGGCCCTGGAGCCAGGCGTTGCGCGCATGCACGATGAACGTCTGCGCCCCACCCTCCGACACCGTGCCGACGAAGTCCCGGACGAACGCGTACGATTCGACGCGATCGATGCCGATCCGGTGCTTGACCGTGACGGGCAGGTCGCACGCCTCGCGCATCGCGCGCACGGCATCGCGCACCAGCAGGGGCTCGGCCATCAGGCAGGCACCGAACGCCCCGCGCTGCACGCGCTCGCTCGGGCAGCCACAGTTGAGGTTGACCTCGTCATAACCCCAGCGCTGCGCGAGCCGGGCGCAGGCTGCCAGGTCGTCCGGCTCGCTGCCGCCCAACTGCAGGGCGACCGGATGCTCGCCGGCGTCGAAATCCAGATGCGCCGGGACGTCGCCATGGAGCAGCGCGCCGGTGGTGACCATTTCGGTATACAGCAGCGTGCGGCGGGACAACTGCCGATGGAAGAATCGGCAATGGCGATCCGTCCACGCCATCATCGGCGCGACGGACAATCTCGGATCGATCATTGGCATTAGACCTCGACCCGCGGACGATAGACGCCGCGGACAGCACGGCCGGGCATCGCAGGCCGGACCCATACGCGAGTGCGTCCCGGCCACCGCCAAGGGGAACCGGACAGGTACGACACCCTGTGCAACAATTACTGACGTTACCACGCGTTAGTGTCGACATTTTAGCCAAACAGTTCAAAACTTTAGTCGATACGGACTGTCGGGCGGCTTCGGAGTGAAAGATCTTATCGATAGGATCGCTCGGCGATGGCAATCTGCCATCGATCAACGCGCCTCTCGGGATTCTCGGGGCACTGATATGGAGAGTAAGCGATGCAGCAACGTTTTCTGATCGTCGAAGATCACCCAATGCTCAGAGAGGCCGTGCGACAAACTCTGCTCGAGATCCGGCCCGAAGGCCAGATCACCACCGTCGGATCGCTGGCCGAGGCGCTCGGCCAAAACCTGCGGGAAACCGCTTTCGACCTGGTGATCGTCGATCTCGACCTGCCCGACTCGACCGGCCTGGCCACGCTTCGCGCGATGCGCGCGAACTACGCCGACCAGCGCACGGCGGTTTTTTCGGGACGTCAGGACAGCACGACGATCCTGCGCTGCCTGGAATCGGGTGCCTGCGGCTTCATGCCCAAGTCGATGCACGTCGATGCGGTGCGCCACGCGCTGCAACTGATGCTGGCCGGCGACGTCTTCGTGCCGCCCCAGGCCGTGGGGAGCGCCGACACGCCGCGCTGGTCGCGTCCGCACCTGGCGTCCAACGGCGATGGCATCGATCCGCGCAGCCTGGGCCTGACCGAGCGCCAGATCGCCGTGCTGCGCCTGATCCTGCGCGGACTGCCCAACAAACTGATCTGCCGCGACCTGAATCTGGCCGAAGGCACGATCAAGGTCCATGTCAGTGCGGTGCTGCGCGTGCTGGGCGTGCGCAATCGCACGCAGGCGATCATCGCCGCCCGCGAACTCGGCCTCAAGCTCGATGACGACGCTATGCCTGCGCCGGCTCGTCCTGGTCCTCTCCCAGCAGTTCAACCGTCTTTCGCATCGCGACCTCTGGCGTGAGCCCCAGCAGTTGCCCGAGCTCCTCGAAGTTGTGCTGCAACTTCGGGTGATGCCATCCTGCCTCGCTGTGGCGCGCGATCCGCGTCGCCAGCAGCACGGTCCGGACGCGCGGCGAAGCCACCATGCGGTCGTCGGTCACCCGCGTCAGCAATGTCGGCAGGCGCCAGTGGATCATCAGCGCCTGTTCCAGCTCGTTCAGCCCCACGCCGAGTATCTGCCGTTCCAGTTCGGCGCGTGACACGCCGTGCTCGACGGCCGAGCGGTGGTCCAGGCGCAGCGCCAACGCCGGCGCGTGACACCAGACCAGCAGTTCGACGAAATCGTGCAGCAATGCTGCCTCGTGCAGTACCTCGGCCTCGATGTCCATCCGATGCGTCGAGTACGCCAGCGCCAGCTTCGCCGCCCGATAGCTGCGCTCGACGACCGTGCGGACCCCCTCGATCGCCTGCGGCCAGTCGGCCAGCATCTGCTCGACCGTCGGCTGCCCGGCGAAATGATGCAGGAACGGCGGCACGCCCATCAGCAACACCGCGCTGTTGACGGTCAGCACGTCCGACTCGACGCGTTTGGGCCGGTGAGCCGCCAGATACGCCAACACCTTGACCGTCATCAGCGGATCGTCGAGCACGATCGCGCTGATCGTCTGTGCATCGACCCGGTCTTCATCGGCTCGCAGCGCATCGAGCGCATCGCTCGTCTGCTGCAGGATCGGCACTCCAGCCTGCCGGATCCGTTCGATCCATTGCAGAAGGTTGGCAGGCGTATCGAATTTGGGCATCGCGGGCTCGTCTGAAATCTCCCCTATCCCGTTTATCGGCCCGAATCGACGCCGCTTGAATCATTGGCCGGCCGTGGCGCCCCGCCGTCCGGAACGGACCCCGGCTCGACGGTACACTGCTCGCACCGGCCGGCCCACGGCTACAGGGACGCGCTGGTCAATTCGACCCGGCCGTTGCATCCGTTGGAGACACCGTTGAACGCCCCATCCGCCCCCGCGCCCCGTCTGAATCACGAGATCGTCGATGCCGGTTCCGCCGACGATCGCCGTCCGTACCTGTTCATGATCCACGGCATGCTGTCCAACCGGCAGCAATGGGAACCGAACCTGGACGCGGTCTCGCGCCACGCGCGACCGGTCCTGATCGAATTGTGGGGCCACGGCGATTCACCCGCGCCCACCGACCCGGCATGCTATGCGGTCGCGCACTACATGGCCCAGATCGACCAGTTGCGCGAATCCCTGGGGGCCGACCGCATCCTGCTGTGCGGCCAGTCGTTCGGCGCGGCGTTGACGCTGCGCTATTCGGTCGAACATCCGGACCGGGTGATCGCGCAGATCTTCACCAACACGACGTCGGCGCTGATGCCGCCCGAAGCGCAGCGCCCCGCGCACGAACGCGAAAGGCTGGTGCAATTCATCCGCGCCGAAGGCCAGATGGCGATCGGCACGCTGCCGTTCCATCCGCGGTTGGCCAGACGGCTGCCGCCGTCGGTCAAGGAGCAGTTGATGGCCGCGGCGGCCAGCGTCGATACCGAGGCCGTCGCGCTGGCGCTCGGCGTCACCGGCCCGCAACTGACCGTCTACGAGGAGATGCCGCGCATCGCCTGTCCCACGCTGCTCGTCAATGGCGTGCGCGAAGGCGCGTTCCAGGATGCGCGCGACCTCGTCGAGTCGCGCCTGCCCGGCTGCCAGATCGTCGACGTGCCGACCGCCGGCCACGCGGTCAACATCGAGGAACCCGAGGCATTCAACGAAGCCGTCTCGGCCTTCCTCGCGCGCGTGCTGGGGTAGGCGAGCCGCGTACGGCCAGCGTAGCCGGCTGGCGGCCGGCTTGCCCGCGCACGTACCGGGGCGGACCGGCGTCGGCCGCCGGTCAGCGCACGCGGACCATCCGCTTGCCGATGTTCTCGCCGGCAAGCAGGCCCACCAACGCCGCCGGCGCGTTCTCCAGGCCGTCGACGATGTCTTCGCGCACCTTCAACTGGCCCGACTGCACCCACTGCTGCAGTTGCGAGATCGCCTCGTCGCGTTCGTCATAGTGGTCCATCACGATGAAGCCGCGGATGGTCAGGCGCTTCGTGACGATCAGGCCCGGCACGCCGCGCGGGCCGGTGGCCGGCGGCGTGCCGTCATAAGCCGACACCGCCCCGCAGCAGGCGATGCGCCCCCGCAGGTTCATGCCGAACAGGCAGGCCTCGAACACCGGGCCGCCGACGTTGTCGAAATACACGTCGATGCCCTTCGGGCACGCTTCGATCAGCGCCTTCTTGAAGTTCGGCGCCTTGTAGTCGACCGCCGCGTCGAAACCCAGTTCGCGCTGCAGCAACGCGCACTTGTCGGCCCCGCCCGCGATACCGACGACGCGACAGCCCTTGATCCTGGCGATCTGCCCGACCAGCGACCCGACCGAGCCGCCGGCGGCCGACACGACGACGGTCTCTCCGGGCTGAGGCTCGCCATATCGGAGCAACCCGAAATAAGCGGTCAGGCCGGCGACGCCGTAGACGCTGAGCAGATGGCTGATCGGTTCGATGCGCGGCAGCCGGAACAGCCTGTTGGCCGGCAGCGCCGCGTAATCCTGCCAGCCGGTGTCGGCGAACACGCGATCGCCGACGGCGAACGACGGATCGTTCGACTCGACGACCTCGGCGATCGCGCCACCCGCCATCACCTGCCCGGCCTCGACCGCCGATCGATAGGTGGCGCCCTGCATCCATGCGCGATTGGCGGCATCGAGCGACAGCATCAACGTTCGCAGCAACACCTGGCCCGGACCAGGGGTCGGCACCGGCGCGCTCGCCTGCCGGAAGTGGTCGGCCGCGAGCTTGCCCTGCGGATTCGATTGCAGCAGGATCTGGCGGTTTTGC
>JAKPAM010000019.1 GCA_029779435.1 Pseudomonadota bacterium
ACACGCCGCCCAGCGTCGGGTAGCGCTCGATCAGCACGGTCTTCATGCCCAGATCCGCCGCCCGGAACGCCGCCGAATAGCCGCCGGGGCCGGCGCCGAGCACCAGCATCTCGCATTCGACGTCGGCCTTGCCGTCGTAGTGGCCCGCGGGCACCGCCGGCCGTGGCGAACCGCCGCCGGTACCGTTCGCGGGTGCCGGCGCGCGCGAGGCGGCGGCGCCGGCCGTGGACGCACCGGGGCCGCCGGCGGCCCCGGTTGCCGGAGCCGCGGACGCAGTTGCCGGCGTCTCGTCCTGGCCTCCCGTCCCCCGCGCCGGCGCTTCCGAGGTTCCGCCCGCCCCGCCCTCGAGCGTCAGCACGGGGCTGCCCTGCGACACCTTGTCCCCGACCTTGACGTTCAGCGCCTTGACGACGCCGGCCGCCGAACTGGGGATCTCCATCGACGCCTTGTCGGATTCGACGGTGATCAGCGACTGCTCGACCGCCACCGTATCGCCGACCTTGACCAGTACCTCGATGATCTCGACGTCCTTGAAGTCGCCGATATCGGGCACGCTGACTGCGATCTCGCTCATCTGTCGCCCCCCGCTCACAGCAGCACGCGCCGGAAATCGGCGAGCAGTTGCGCCAGGTGCGCGTTGAAGCGTGCCGCGGCCGCGCCGTCGATGACGCGATGGTCGTACGACAGCGACAACGGCAGCATCAGGCGCGGCACGAACGCGCCGAGCGCGTCATCCCATACCGGCTTGTTCGCCGATCGGGACAAGCCCAGGATCGCGACCTCGGGCGCGTTGATGATCGGCGTGAAGTGCGTGCCGCCGATGCCGCCCAGGCTGGAGATCGAGAACGTGCCGCCCTGCATGTCGGACGGCGACAGCTTGCCGTCGCTCGCCTTGGCCGCCATCGCCGAGGTCTCCTGGGCGATCTCGACGATGCCCTTGCGGTCGGCGTCCTTGAGCACCGGCACGACGAGCCCGTTGGGCGTATCGGCCGCGAAGCCGATGTGCCAGTAGCGCTTGTAGATCAACTGGTCGCCGTCGAGCGACGCATTGAACTCGGGGAACTTCTGCAGCGTCGCGACCACCGCCTTGATGACGAACGCCAGCATCGTCACCTTGACGCCGCTCTTGGCGTTTTCCTTGTTGAGCCGCACGCGCAGCGCTTCCAGCTCGGTGATGTCCGCCTCGTCGTTGTTGGTGACGTGCGGGATCATCACCCAGTTGCGATGCAGGTTGGCGGCCGAGATCTTCTTGATCCGCGACAGCGGCTTGGCCTCGATCGCGCCGAACTTGGCGAAATCGACCTTCGGCCAGGGCAGCAGGTTCAGCCCCCCGCCGGCGGCGACCGGCGCCGCCACTGCTCCCGCCGCGGCCGGCCCGGCCGTCATCACGCCCTTGACGTAGGCCTGCACGTCGGCATGCAGGATCCGCTGCCGGTCGCCGGTCCCCCGGACCTTGGACAGGTCGACGCCGAGTTCGCGCGCGAACTTGCGCACCGACGGCGACGCGTGCGGCTTGACGATGTGCGAGTTGTCGCGCGGATCGGCAGGAGCCGGCGGCGTCGACGGCTCCACGTCCTCCGACGGCCCGGCCGCCGACCGGCGAGCCGGCGCACGTTCGTCGGACGACGGCGTTCCGGCGCCTTCCGACGACTTGCCGCCGGATGCACCCGGCGACGACGCGGACGATGACGACGGTGAGGCGGCGGCCGCGCTGCCCGCACCTGCCGCGACCGTGATGACGGCCAGCGGCGAGCCCTGCGACACCTTGTCGCCGATCTTGACTCGCAGCTCGACGATCTCGCCGGCCACCGAGCTGGGGATCTCCATCGACGCCTTGTCGGACTCGACGGTCACCAGCGACTGCTCGGCCTGCACGGTGTCGCCGACCTTGACCAGCAGCTCGATGACCTCGACGTCCTTGAAGTCACCGATGTCCGGCACCTCCACGTCGACCCGTCCGCCCGCGGCGGCAGCCGGCGCATCGCCGCCCGCGGACGGCGCCGCCGCAGCCTTCGGCGCGCTGCCGGCCGGGGGCCGATCAGCCACGCCTCCTCCCGCCGCCGGCGCGTCGGCGCCCGCTGCCCCGGCCCCGGCATCCGCCTCGACCGTCAGCAACAGCGATCCCTCGGACACCTTGTCGCCGATCTTCACCGACAGCGACTTGATGATGCCGGCCGCCGAACTCGGGATCTCCATCGACGCCTTGTCGGATTCGACGGTCACCAGCGACTGCTCGACCTCGATCCGGTCTCCCTCCTTGACCAGGATCTCGATGACTTCCACCTCCTTGAAGTCACCGATGTCCGGCACTTTTACTTGCGTCACACTCATCTGGACCTGCCCTGATTGTTATTGACGGTCGTCTCAAGCCGTTTTCAGGCGTGATGCGGGTTGGGTTTGCTCGGGTCGATGCCGTATTGCTTGATCGCGTCGGCCACTTTGCCGACGGGCACGCTGCCTTCCTCGGCCAGCGCCTTCAGCGCGGCCAGCACGACGAAATGACGGTTGACCTCGAAGTGCTCCCGCAGCTTGCTGCGGAAGTCCGACCGTCCGAAGCCGTCGGTCCCCAGCACCTTGTACGTGCGGCCCTCGGGCATGAACGCGCGGATCTGGTCGGCGAACGCCTTCATGTAGTCGGTCGACGCGATCACCGGTCCGGCGTGCTTGTCGAGCTGCTGCGTGACGTACGGCACCCTGGCCTTGGCGGTCGGGTTCAGCAGGTTGTGGCGCTCCGCGTCGAGCCCCTCGCGGCGCAATTCCGTGAAGCTGGTCACGCTCCAGACGTCGGCGGCCACGCCCCATTCGCTCTCGAGCATCTCGGCGGCGGCCAGCACCTCGCGCAGGATTACCCCCGACCCCAGCAATTGCACGCGCGGCGCGGACTTGTCGCCGCTGCCGATGCGGCACTGGTACATGCCCTTGATGATCCCTTCCTCGTCACCCGTCTTGAGCCCCGGGTGCGCGTAGTTCTCGTTCATCAGGGTCAGGTAATAGAAGACGTTCTCCTGCTTTTCGAGCATCCGCTTCATGCCGTCGTGGATGATCACGGCCAGCTCGTGCGCGAACGTCGGGTCATAGGACACGCAGTTCGGGATCGTCGACGACAGGATGTGGCTGTGGCCGTCCTCGTGCTGAAGCCCCTCGCCGTTGAGCGTCGTGCGGCCCGCCGTGCCGCCCAGCAGGAAACCGCGCGCCTGCATGTCGCCGGCCGCCCACGCCAGGTCGCCGACGCGCTGGAAGCCGAACATCGAGTAGTAGATGTAGAACGGCAGCATCTGACGGTTGTTCGTCGAGTACGACGTGGCCGCGGCGATCCACGAGCAGAACGCGCCGGCCTCGTTGATGCCCTCCTCGAGGATCTGCCCGTCCTTGGCCTCGCGGTAGTACATCACCTGGTCCTTGTCGACCGGCACGTACTTCTGCCCTTCGGGCGCATAGATGCCGAGCTGGCGGAACATCCCCTCCATGCCGAACGTACGCGCCTCGTCCGGCACGATCGGCACGACGCGCGGGCCGACGCTCTTGTCGCGCAGCAGTTGCGTCAGCAGGCGCACGAACGCCTGGGTCGTCGAGATCTCGCGCCCTTCGGCCGTCGGCTCGAGCACCGCCTGGAATGTCGACAGCGGCGGCACCGGCAGCGTCTCGTCGGACTGGCGCCGCCGCTGCGGCAGCCCTCCGCCGAGCGCGGCCCGGCGCTCGAGCATGTAGCGCATCTCCGGTTCGTCGTCCGACGGCTTGTAGAACGGCAGCTCTTCGAGCTTGTCGTCCGGGATCGGGATGTTGAAGCGGTCGCGGAACTCGCGGATCGTCTCCTTGTCGAGCTTCTTCAACTGGTGGGTGGGGTTCTTGGCCTCGCCGGCACGGCCCATGCCATAGCCCTTGACGGTCTTGACCAGCAGCACCGTCGGCTGCCCCTTGTGACGCACGGCCGCCGCGAACGCCGGATACACCTTGTGCGGATCATGACCGCCGCGGTTCAAGCGCCAGATATCGTCGTCGGTCATCCGCGACACCATCTCGAGCAGGCGCGGATCCTTGCCGAAGAAGTGCTTGCGCACGAACGCGCCGTCATTGGCCTTGTACGCCTGGTACTCGCCATCAAGGGTCTCCTGCATCACGCGCCGCAGGATGCCGTCCTTGTCGCGCGCCAGCAGCGGATCCCAGTACGAGCCCCAGATCAGCTTGATGACGTTCCAGCCCGAACCGCGGAACTCGCCTTCGAGTTCCTGGATGATCTTGCCGTTGCCGCGCACCGGCCCGTCGAGCCGCTGCAGGTTGCAGTTGATGACGAAGATCAGGTTGTCGAGCTTCTCGCGGGCGGCCAGGCCGATCGCGCCCAGCGACTCGGGCTCGTCCATCTCGCCGTCCCCGCAGAACACCCAGACCTTGCGCTGCGAGGTGTCGGCAATGCCCCGCGCGTGCAGGTACTTGAGGAAGCGCGCCTGATAGATCGCCATCAGCGGCCCCAGGCCCATCGAGACCGTCGGGAACTGCCAGAAATCCGGCATCAGGTTCGGATGCGGATACGACGGCAGGCCCTTGCCGTCGACCTCCTGCCGGAAGTTCAGCAACTGCTCCTCGGTCAGGCGGCCTTCGAGGAATGCACGCCCGTAGATGCCCGGCGCCGTGTGCCCCTGGAAGTAGATGCAGTCGCCGCCGTGCTGCTCGGTCGGCGCGTGCCAGAAGTGGTTCATGCCGGTGCCGATCATCGTCGCCAGCGACGCGAAGCTGGCGATGTGGCCGCCGAGATCGCCGCCATCGGGCGGGTTCAGCTTGTTGGCCTTGACGACCATCGCCATCGCGTTCCAGCGGATGTACGAGCGGATCCGCTCCTCGTACGCGGCGTTGCCCGGCGAACGCTCTTCCAGGTGCAGCGGAATCGTGTTGACGTATTCGGTGTTGGCCGAGTACGGGATGTACGCCCCCGAACGGCGCGCCAGGTCCGTCAACTTCTCGAGCAGATAGTGCGCGCGCTCGGGCCCTTCGCGATCGATGACGGCCTCCAGCGCATCGAGCCATTCATTGGTTTCGAGGGCGTCCTGATCCCGTGGATCGTTCGCCGCTGGCTGGGAGTGGGGAACCGCGGACATGCTGTCTCCTAAGTAATGGCTGGCTGGCGGGAAGGTGCGCCCATTCTAGGAAGCGGGCCTGATAAATACAAGGTTTTTTTCCACAATTAGAAATGCAATACCATAATATGGAATTTAATCGGCCATTTTTGCGTACCACGACCCCCTTGGTAGGATGATGCAGCGCATCAAACGTGCACGCTTACCTCCCCGCCGGCACGGCATCGCGCGACAATCATCGACAGCGTGATCCGGCTGGCTATACTCGCGCCGCATGACAGGCGTTAAACGACCTCCATCCCCGACATCCGAACTGCGGGCCTTCAAGTGGCTCGCGCTCGCGCACGGGCTGGGAATCGTCACGTTCTTCGTGTTGATGATCACGTTCTTCTGGTACCTGCGGCACATCGAGACCGAGGGCCAGCAGCAGACGATGTACCGCGACATCGAATGGGCGCAGCGCACGATGCGGCTGCGCTGGCGCGACCTGCAGGACGAACTGTCGGCCCGCGCCGGCGAGTGGGCGGCCGGCGGCGAGGCCGCGGCCGATGCGCCGTCCGACGCGCCCGGCATTCCGGACTTCCTGTCGCGCAATCCCGACGTCAGCTACGTGGCGATGGTCGACGCCCGCCGGCAGGTCCGGTGGGTGCTGGGCGCGCGCGGCGCCGGAGCGCCAGCCAACCGGCAGCCGGGCACGACGATGGAGGACTCCGCCGGATTCGCCGCGCAGAAGGAAGCCCGGACGCAGCGGCGCCCGACGTTCTCCGACCCGCTGATCGGCGACCACCGGAACGTCATCGTCGAGATGCACGTACCGGTGCTGTCCGGCGAGCGGTTCGAGGGCACGATGATCGTCGCGTTCTCGCTCGAACGCACGCTGTACACGCTGCTGTCGCGCGAGGTGCTCGAGCGCTACCAGTTGTCGATCGTCGATGCGCGCGGCGACCCGCTGGTCGGCACCGCGGCGCGCACGCCGCAGAGCGCGACGCTGAGCTACGAACTGCCGCTCGATCCGCCCGGCCATGGGCTGCGGCTGCGCGCGTACGGGTTCGCCGTGCAGTCGACGCTGATCGAGCGCACGCTGCTGACCGCGGTGGCCGGCCTGGCGATCGCCGGCGTGGTCACGCTGATCCTGCTGTGGCGGCACGCCCGGCGGCGTGCGGCCGCCGAGGCGACGCGCGACGGCCTGTTCACGTTGTCGCTGGACCTGATGGCGTTGATGCGGCTGGACGGCAGCTTCGTGCGCGTGAACCCGGCGTTCGGCCAGACGCTGGGGCCCAACGCCCGGATGGAGCGGCTGCTGGACCTGGCCCACCCGGACGACCGGGAACGGATCCACGCCGCGATGCAGCCGCTGCAGACGCCGGGCGCCGGTGCGATCGCGATCGAGTTCGAGGCGCGCTTCCGTGCGGCGGGCGCCGCCGCCACCGGCGAGAAGCCCCTCGAGAAGATCGAAGAGAAGACCGACGAGAAGACCGACGAGAAGATCGAGGAGAGGGCCGCCGTTCCCGCCGGCTCATCCGGTGCGCCGGACGCGCCCGTTGCGGTGGAGCCGGCCAGTGCACCGGGCGCCTGGCGCTGGCTGCATTGGTCGCTGCGCACCGACCCGGATCCCGACAAGCGCACCGTCTACGCGGTCGCGCACGATACGACGCGGCGCAAGCAGGCCGAGACCGCGCTGGCCGCCGAGACCGCGTTCCGGCGGGCGATGGACGATTCGATGCTGACCGGCATGCGCGCCACCGACCTGGAAGGCCGCATCACGTTCGTCAATCACGCGTTCTGCCGGATCCTCGGCTTCGAAGCGACCGAACTGGTCGGCCAAGCGGCGCCGTATCCGTACTGGCCGCTGATCGAGCAGGACGAGCACACACGGCACCTGAACGTGATCCTGCGCGGCGAATCGCCGACCGGCGGGTTCAAGATGCGCGCATGGCGCAAGGACGGCTCGACGATCGACGTGCGGATGTACGTGTCGCCGCTGATCGACGGCCAGGGCAACCAGACCGGCTGGATGACGTCGATGACCGACATCACCGAACCGAACCGCATCCGCGAGGAACTGGCCGCCGCGCACGAGCGCTTCACGACCGTGCTGGACGAGCTGGACGCATCGGTGTCGGTGATGCCGATTCCCGACCCCGCCGCGCACGCCGGCCCGGATGAAGGCCCCGACGACGCGGCGGCCGACCTGCTGTTCGCCAACCGCCACTATCGGCGCACGTTCGGCGATTCGCCGCGCGCGCACCAGACGCTGGTCGCGCGGATGGCGCCCGCCGCCGAATGGGCGTTCGCCGAGGTGTTCCATCCCGAGGTCGGCCGCTGGTTCGAAGTGCGGTCGCGCCACATCCGCTGGGTCGACGGCAGCCTCGTGCAGATGCTGGTGTCCACGGACGTCACGCGTAGACGCGAGGCCGAGGACCAGCACCGCGAGCAAGCCGAGAAGCTGCAGCAGACCTCGCGGCTGGTGACGATGGGCGAGATGGCCTCGTCGCTCGCGCACGAGTTGAACCAGCCGCTGACCGCGATCGCCAACTACTGCAACGGCCTGTCCGCGCGCGTCCGGATGCAACTGGCGCAGGGAGCGCGGCTCGATCCGCAGGAGATGCTCGGCGCGCTGGGCAAGACGGCCGCACAGGCCGAACGCGCGGGCAAGGTGATCAGCCGCATCCGCCAGTTCGTCAAGCGCAGCGAACCGGAGCGCCGGACCTGCGCGGTCGAGGCGCTCGTCGCCGAAGCGGTCGGCCTGGCCGAGATCGACGCGCAGCGGCAGTCGATCGAGATCCGGGTGAATCTCGCACCGGCGCTGCCGCCCGTGCAGGCCGACCCGATCCTGATCGAACAGGTGCTGCTGAACCTGATGAAGAACGGCATCGATGCGATGCGGCGCTGCCCCCGGCGCGAGCTGGACGTGACGGTCGGATTCAATGGCCAGCAGTTCGAGTTCGCGGTCGCCGACACCGGCCACGGACTGGCACCCGAGATCGTCGACAAGCTGTTCGAACCGTTCTTCACGACCAAATCCGAAGGCATGGGCATGGGTCTGAACATCTGCCGCTCGATCATCGAATCGCACCAGGGTCGCCTGTGGGTCGACACCAACCCCGGCGGCGGCTGCGTGTTCCGTTTCACGCTGCCCGCCCTCAATGAAATCGCCCATGCCGCCTGACCACGCCGCCGATACGCACCAAACCACCCTTCCCTTACCTTCACCTCGAACCGGGCCAAACTGATGACTTCGAACATTGATGATCAGGCCATCGTCTACGTCGTCGACGACGACGAGGCGGTACGCGATTCGCTGCGCTGGCTGCTCGAAGCCAATGGATTCCGCGTGCAGGTCTACCAGAGCGCCGAGGAATTCCTGGCCAACCTGCGTCCCGATCGCAACGAGTGGCCGGGCTGCCTGCTGCTGGACGTGCGGATGCCCGGCATGAGCGGCCTGCAACTGCACGACGAACTGCTCAAGCGCGGATCGCCGCTGCCGCTGATCTTCATCACCGGCCACGGCGACGTGAACATGGCCGTATCGAGCATGAAGAAGGGCGCGGCCGACTTCCTCGAGAAGCCGTTCAACGACGAGGAGCTGTGCGCGGTCGTGCGGCAGAACCTCGATCGCGCGATCACCGCGCATGAAGCCAGCAACGCCGAACGCGATGCGATCGGCCGGATCGAAAAGCTGACCGGGCGCGAGCGCCAGGTGCTCGACCTGATCGTCGCGGGCCGGTTGAACAAGCAGATCGCCGATGACCTGGACATCAGCATCAAGACCGTGGAAGCGCATCGCGCGAACATCATGACCAAGCTGGGCGCGCGAACGATGGCCGACCTGATGCGGATCGCGCTGAAGGCCACCGGCAACGCCTGAGCCGGCAGCGCCGCAGACCGCGCTGCGTCAGGCGGCGCCGCGACGAGTCGGTGGATCGGCCGGCCAAGTACGGCCGGCCAGGTACGGCCTGCCGGGTACGGCTGGGCAAGTGCGGCCGGCCAAGCGCGGTGGACCAACCGCGGCTGGCCAGGCGCGGCCGGCCAGGCGTGTATGCCGCCGACCGGTCGTCACGCCACCAGGATCCCCGCGAACAGCGGCCACGCGAACAGTTCCGACGCGTTGCTCCCGTCGATGCCGGGCGCCCAGCGTTCGAGCTCGGCCGACGCGTTCAGCATCCCGATGATCATCTGCGCGGCGACGATCTGGTCGACCGGCCGGATCGACCCGTCCCCGATGCCGTCGACGATGAACCCCGCCAGCCGCTCGGCCAGCCGGTTCATCGTGCGCCGCTTGTCATAGCGCAGCTCGGCGGGCAGCACGCTCCACGCCGAATGCCGCAGCAGCGGTCCCTGGTCGGAGAACTGGAACGCGATCAGCGTGCGCGCCGCGCGTCCCAGCCGCTCCCAGCCCGACCCCGGCGACCGGGCAGCGGCATCGAACACCTGCCGCATGACCGTGAACGTCTGCTCGAAGCAGGCGACGATCAGGTCTTCCTTGTTGTCGTTGTGGTGATAGAACGAGCCCTTGGTGACGTTGAGCCGCGCCGAGATCTTGTCGACCGACGCGCCCTGGTAGCCATGCTCGTTGACCAGGTAGGTCGCCGCGCGCAGGAACGCCTCGGGTGTCACGTCGCCGGTGCCCGCCTCGCTGCCCTCGCCCGGTTTCGTGACCGGTCTGGCGGCCGCTTTCATGACCGGTCTGGCGGCCGAGCCGCGGGTCGAACCGTCGAGGATGCCCGGCAGCAGATCGTCGCCCCAGCGCACGCCGGCCGCGCCGATGCCGTGCATCAGGATGTCGCAGGTCCGCTCGCAGGCCAGCGGGTAATCCTCCGGCGCGTACCGCCGCGCCCACGTGCGCGCCCATAGCGACTGGGTCAGCAGCAGGTGCGCCCGCGCATTCAGCGCGCGCCGGTCCAGGCCCGGCGGGCAGGCGGTCTCGAGCAGGCGCCGCACCCGGCGGAACATGTTGGTGTACGCGGCGAACACCTCGTCCGAATGCGGCGACTGCAATGCGCGCAGGTCATGGAAATGCATCAGCTCGGGCCGCTCGCCGAGCGCGATCTGGCGCACGATGTCGAAATACGCTTCGATGAAGCGCCGCGGACGCGCGCGCGGATCGGGGTCGGCCGCCGCGCGTTCGGCGATCCCGTCGACGGTCTCGATCGAACGCAGCAGGCAAGCCTTGGCCAGGTCTTCCTTGCGCCGGTAGTAGTAGGTGACGCTGTTCGTGATCAGGCCGACGCTTTGCGCGACATCGGCGAGCGTCCCGCCTTTGACGCCCTTCTGGTTGAACAGCCGTGCCGCCGCGCCGAGGATCGCCTCGCGCTTTTCCTGATAGCGGCGCGTCTGCCGCGTGGCCGGCGCGCGTGAGGCCGGGTCCGCCGCCTCGCCGGCCGAGCTCGACGCGTCCGAAGGCTCCGGGATGTTCTGCATTGTCTTGTCCAAACGACCGCTCCCTCGAAAAGACCGCGTTCGATGGCTGACGCGAAGAATCCATGCGGGCCGGGCGAAGGGTCGCGCGATTGCCCGCCCCAGGCCGCACTCAAAAGTACGGTATGGCGGCTTGGCCGCCAAAACAGTTGATCATGATAGGCTTGTCGCGACAGCGGGCAAAATTTTCGAGGGATCGCGATGGTCACCAGGCCTCGCGGCCAACGCGCGCCGCGCGGTCCGGTCGATCCGGTTTCGCGACGCACGCCAGCCGCTCCCGGTCCGCCTCCGTCAGCACTTCCACGCACACCCAGGAGACATCGATGTCCTTATTCGATCTGAGCGGCAAGGTTGCCGTCATCACCGGTTCATCCCGCGGCATCGGCAAGGCGATCGCCGAGCAGATGGCCGAACAAGGCGCGCGCGTCGTCATCTCGTCGCGCAAGGCCCCGGCCTGCGACGAGGTCGCCGCGGCGATCAACGCGCGCCACGGCGCCGGCCGGGCCATCGCGGTGCCGGCCAACCTGTCGTCCAAGTCCGATCTCGAGAACCTCGTCCAGCAGACGCAGGCGCAGTTCGGCCGCATCGACATCCTGGTCTGCAATGCGGCCTCCAACCCTTACTACGGCTCGCTGTCGGGCATCGCGGACGATCAGTTCCGCAAGATCCTCGAGAACAACGTCATCGCCAACAACTGGCTGATCCAGATGGTCAGGCCGCAGATGGTCGAGCGCAAGGACGGCGCGATCATCATCGTATCGTCGATCGGCGGCCTGCGCGGCTCCAACGTCATCGGCGCGTACAACATCTCGAAGGCCGCCGACTTCCAGCTCGCGCGCAACCTCGCGGTCGAACTGGGCCCGGACAACATCCGCGTCAACTGCATCGCGCCG
>JAKPAM010000030.1 GCA_029779435.1 Pseudomonadota bacterium
CCGGCGGTGCGTCCACCGAGCCGGCCGCCGCCGGAGCACCGGCCACCCAGCCGCCGGCCGCCGAGGTCGACGCGCGCGGGCTGAATTGTCCGCTGCCGATCCTCAAGGCCAAGAAGGCGCTATCGACGCTGGCCAGCGGCCAGGTCCTCAAGGTGCTGGCCACCGACCCGGGATCCGTGCGCGACTTCAATGCGTTCGCGCGCCAGACCGGCAACGCGCTGGTCCAGATCGACGAATCTCCACAAACAACCCATGCGCAACATGGGCCGCTGCAATGGGCGTTCTATCTGCGGCGGCGTTGAAGAGCACATCTGCCGCCGCCGATCATGACAAGCCCGCGCCAAGGCCGCCAGCTCGACGCCGGCGTTTCGAACGGCCGGCGCCTTTACCCCAGTTGCGCGAGCTGCGCGGCGAGCTTGTCGCGCAGCGCCTGGAAGCCCGCCAACCGCTCGCGCTCCTGCGCGACGACGGCCGGCGGTGCGCGGTCCACGAAGCTGGCGTTGCCGAGCTTGCCTTCGCACTTGCGCGCCTCGCCCTCGACGCGCGCGATCTCCTTGCGCAGCCGCTCGGCTTCGGCGGCGACGTCGATCTGCACGTCGAGCATCAACTGCGTGTCGCCGACGATCTGCACCGGCGCCTTCGCGCCGGCCGGCAGCGCGGCCTGCACGTCGACTGCCGCGACCTTGGCCAGCGCCCGCAGGTAAGGGGCGAAGCCGCGCAGCCGCCCTGCATCGCCGGTGACGATCAGCGGCGGGCGTTCCGCGGGTGACAACCCCATCTCGCCGCGCAGCGCGCGGCACGCGTCGATCAGCGACTTGAGTTCGGCGACCCAGGCCTCGGCATCCGGATCGAGCCGGGACGTGTCGCTGACAGGGTAAGGCTGCAGCATCACGCTGAACCGCTGCTCGGCCTGCGCCTGGCGCAGCGCGTCGCCGCTTAGCGTCTGCACGCCGCGCTCGCCATAGCGATGCGCGAGCGGCGCGACCTTCTGCCAGAGTTCCTCGGTGATGAACGGGATGATCGGATGCGCGATCCGCAGCACCGCCTCGAGCACGCGGACCAGCGTGCGGCGCGTGCCGCGACGCATGGCGTCGTCGCTGTCCGGGTTCTGCAACTGGACCTTGGCCAGTTCGAGATACCAGTCGCAGTACTCGTTCCAGACGAACTCGTAGATCGCGCGCGCGGCGTTGTCGAAGCGGTAGTCGGCGAAGCCCTTCTCGACTTCAGCTTCGACGCGCTGCAACTGCGAGACGATCCAACGGTCGGCGGCGCTGTACGTCAGGTCGCCGCCGGGCGCCGATTCGTCACCACCATTGTCCTGGCCTTCGGTGTTCATCAGCACGAAGCGGGTCGCGTTCCACAGCTTGTTGCAGAAGTTGCGGTAACCCTCGCAGCGGCCCAGGTCGAAGTTCAGCGTCAGCGTCAGCGGCGCCAGCGACGCGAACGTGAATCGCAGCGCGTCGGCGCCGAACGCCGGGATGCCTTTCGGAAAGTTCTTGCGGACGTATTTCTCGGCGCGTTCGCGATGGCCGGCGAGCATCAGGCCCGACGTCGACTTGGCCAGCAGCGTGTCGAAGTCGATGCCGTCGATCAGGTCCAGCGGGTCCAGCGTGTTGCCCTTGGACTTGGACATCTTCTGGCCTTCGGCGTCGCGCACCATCGCGTTGATGTAGACGTCGCGGAACGGGATCTTGCCGGTGAAGTGCAGCGTCATCATCACCATCCGGGCGACCCAGAAGAAGATGATGTCGTTGCCGGTGACCAGAAGCGCCGACGGCAGGTAGCGGTCGAGGTCCGGCGTCCGCGCGGGCCAGCCCAGCGACGAGAACGGCACCAGCGCGGACGAGAACCACGTGTCGAGCACGTCTTCGTCGCGACGCAGCGGTCCGGTCACGCCGCGCGCGGCCGCCTGCGCGATCGCGTCGGCCTCGTTGCGCGCGACGTAATGATGGCCGTGCTCGTCGTACCAGGCGGGAATCCGATGGCCCCACCAGAGCTGGCGCGAGATGCACCAGTCCTGGATGTTCTCCATCCAGTGGTTGTACGTGACCGCCCAGTGCTCGGGGAAGAAGCGGATCTGCCCGTCGCGCACGGCCGCCAGCGCCTTGCCGGCGATCGACTCGCCCGGAAAGCGCGTGCCTTCGGGCGCGGGCTTGCTCATCGCGACGAACCACTGGTCGGTCAGCATCGGCTCGATGACGACGTTGGTGCGGCCCGAGCGCGGCACCATCAGCTTGTGCGGCTTCTCGGCGACCAGCAGGCCCTGTTCGCGCAGGTCGGCCAGCACCTGCTTGCGCGCGTCGTAGCGGTCGAGCCCGCGATAAGGGACGGGCGCGTCGTCGGAGATCGTCGCGGTCAGCGTCAGCACGCAGATCGTCGGCAAGCCATGGCGCTGGCCGATCTGGAAATCGTTGTAGTCGTGCGCGGGCGTGATCTTGACGCAGCCGGTGCCGAAGGCCGGGTCGACATAAGCGTCGGCGATGATCGGGATCCGGCGATCGGTCAGCGGCAGCGTCAGCATCCTGCCGATCAGCGACGCGTAGCGCTCGTCGTCCGGATGCACGGCGACCGCGACGTCGCCCAGCATCGTCTCGGGCCGCGTCGTCGCCACCGTCAACGCGCCGCTGCCGTCGGCCAGCGGGTAGGAGATCTCCCACAGCGTGCCTTGTTCTTCCGTGCTTTCGACTTCGAGGTCGGATACGGCGGTCTGCAGCGTCGGATCCCAGTTGACCAGACGCTTGCCGCGGTAGATGAGCCCCTGCTCGTACAGCCGCACGAAGACTTCGCGCACGGCATCGCTCATCTTCGCGTCCATCGTGAAGTAGCCGCCGCGCTGGCCTTCGGTATCGGCATAGGTCCAATTGGCCGAATCGCCGAGGCGGCGCATCTGTCGCGTGATCGTCGAACCGGACTGTTGCTTCCATTGCCAGACGCGCTCGACGAAGGCCTCGCGTCCGAAGTCGTGGCGTGTCTTGCCCTCGGCGCCGAGCTGGCGCTCGACGACGATCTGCGTCGCGATGCCGGCGTGGTCGGTGCCGACGATCCAGTTGGTGTCGGCACCGCGCATCCGCTGGTAGCGGATCATCGTGTCCATCAGCGTCTGCTGGAACGCGTGGCCCATGTGCAACGTGCCGGTGACGTTCGGCGGCGGCAACTGGATCGCGTAGGGCGCGGGCGTCTTGCCGGCCGGGCCGGCGGCCGCGGAATCGGTATTGGTATCAGCGGGGCGAGGGGAGAACCAGCCGCGGGATTCCCAGATCGGATACCAGCGCGCTTCGATGTCGCGGGGTTCGAAACTCTTGGCGAGGGCGGCAAGGCCCTCCGGCGTCGTCGGGGCGGTCATGAGTGGCGAGGAGCGGGGTTGGGCGCTGCGGGCAGCACCGGATCAGGCATGGGCGCGGGCCAGGGCGCCGCCCCGGGAGCCGCGAGGGCGGGCGGGCGCCGGAACGGCACGCGAATGGTGCGCGAAAGCGTCGATTATATCGGCGAGCGGCCGGCGACCCGCTCGGCGATGACCTGGGCGAGCCGTTCGATCGACGCCGCCTGCGAAGCGGCCAGCGCGTCGAACGACGAATCGGCCACGGTCCGCTGGTCGACGAAGCGGCCGCTGTCGATCGGCGCGCCGTTGCGGTCGCGCAGCGTCCACAGTGCTTCGAAGACCGTGTCGCGGCCGCGCGTGGCCTCGAAGCGCTGGACGTCCAGCGCGAGCCGCCATTGCGCCTCGGCCGCCGCGCTCTGGCCGGCGATCGTGATGCGTGCGCCGGGCAGCCGCCGCGCCAGATGCGCGCGCAGCGCGCCGTCGATCTCGCGCGGCAACGACTGGCTCCAGCGGCGCTGTTCGAGCAGCCGCTGCTCGGTCGGGCCGTCGCGCACGACGAACTGGGGGCGGTCGACGGATTCGGGGACCGATACCGGGCCGATCGACAGCGACAGCGACAGTGCCGCCGTCGCGGCGGCGTTCGTGCTCGCGGCGATGGGTGAGGCTGGGGCCGAGGTCGAGGTCGAGGTCGAGGCGCGGCTCGACGGCGAGGGGGCGTCCGGCACCGGGCCCTGGCTGGCTCGCGTGGCGGCCGCGTCAACCGGCGGCACCAGCGTATAGAACGTCGTCGTCGGCGCGCTGCCACAGCCGGCCAGGGCTAGCACGATCGCCGTCAACAGCGGTGCGCGCAAGGCCTGCGGCTCGCGAGGGGGGCGGCCCGTCATTCGGTGTCTCCTGGTTTGCCGCGCAGCAACGCTTCCGGATGCCGCTCGAGGTAGTCGGTCAGTTGGCGCAGCGATCCGGCAGCGCGGTTGACTTCGCGCAGCGCGTTGCGCAGGTCGCTCTGCAGCGCCGAATCCTGCGACAGCGCCTGGCCGGCGTTGTCGACGGTGCGTCGCACGTCGGCCATCGTCTGGCGCAGGTCGCCCAGCGTGTTCAGCATCTCGGGCGGCAGTTCGCGGCCCATCTTGTCGACGGTCTGCTCCAGTGTCGTGACGGTCTGGCGCGTCGCCTCCAGCGTCGCGGCGCCGTTGCGCAGCGCCAGCCGCAGATCGGTGGCGATGCCGTCGAACGGGATCCGGTTGATCTTGGCCAGCAACTCGGAGATCGACGCCTGGTACTCGCCGAAGCTGCCGCCGATCGTCGGGATTTCGACGATGTTGTCGCGCCGTACCAGCGCCACCTTCGGCGAACGCGGGAAGAAGTCGAGCGCGATGTACAACTGGCTGGTCAGCAGGTTGCCGGTGCGAAGCTGCGCCCGGAAGCCGCTGTCGACCAGCGTCGCCAGCACCTGCTCGATCGATCCGGCGCTGCCGGCGCCCGCCTGGTGGGGCATCACGCGTGCCGGATAGAACAGCACGTCGACCGGGAAGCGGAACGAGCGGCGTTTCGGATCGAATTCCACGCCGATCGAACGGACCTCGCCGACGATGACGCCGCGAAAGTCCACGGGCGCGCCCGGCGACAGGCCGCGCAGCGATTCGCTGAAGTACATCCGCGCGTTGATCGTCTCGGTCTCGGTCTCCTTCATCGCCGAGGCCTGGTCGCCGGCCATCCGGAACTGCGCGCCTTCATCCGCGGCGACGTCGGCGCCTTCGCCGGGCGCCGTCGCGAACGAGACGCCGCCGGCCAGGATCGAGGCGGCCGACTGCGTGTTGACGCGAAAGCCGCCGGCGTCGATCGCGATGTCGATGCCGCTCGCTTCCCAGAAGCGCGAGCGTCGCGTCACGAAGCGTTCGTACGGGCTGTCGATGAAGATCTCGACGATGACGCCGCCGCCGTGGTCGTCCAGCTCGACGGACGTGACGCGTCCGACCTGCACGCGCCGGTAGTAGACGGGCGAGCCGATGCCGAGCGATCCGGCCGTGTCGGCCTTGAGCGAGAAACGGCGGCCGGGCAGGTCGGCAGTGACGGTCGGGGGCTTGTCGAGCCCGACGTACTCGCGGCGCGACTCACGCGAGCCGCCGACGTCCATGTCGATGTACGCGCCCGACAGCAGCGTGCCCAGGCCCGAGACGCCGCCGGCGCCGACACGCGGCCGCACGACCCAGAAGCGCGAGTCCTCGACCAGCAGCGGCGCGGCGCCGCGGGTCAGCTCCGCGGTGACGCGCACCTGCTTGAACGTGTCGTCGAAGCCGATGTGCTTGACGGTGCCGATGTCGACGTCGCGGTACTTGATCCGCGTCTTGCCGACCTCCAGGCCTTCGGCTTTGGAAAACGTGATCGTGATCGTCGGGCCCTTGTTGAGCACCGATTGCACGAAGATCCAGCCGCCGATGATCGCGGCCACGAACGGGATGATCCACACCAGTTGCATCGGCCGGCGACGGATCGGCTGGCCGCGCGCGATCGGTGCGCCCGGATCGCCGCCGTTGGAGCCGGTGCCGTCGCTGCCGTCCGATGGGGAGACCGGCGTACCGGGAGCTTCCGATGCGCCCGATGCATCCGGTGCGCCCGACGAAGGGGTTGCGGCGGACGGCGCGTCGTCGGCGCCGGGTCGGGGTGGCTCAGGCGGTCGGGCCATCCTGTTCTCCTGGGAGTCTGCGCGACCGAAGCCGCCGAAGCGAAACGCGCGAAAAACGAGGCCAGCGTGGTGGTTCCGACAAGCCCAGGGTGGCCCCCTGGGCGCCGGAGGAAGCGCCGCGATGGACCGTTTTCTCGCGCGTTGCAGCCGGCGATGCTTCGGTCGTGCAGACTCCCTCAGGGTTCCAGATCAACCGGGGATCGAATTGCATCGAGGCGAGCATCGTCAGGATGACGACGAGTCCGAACGCGATCGCCGCGGGGCCGGCGGTGATCGAGGCCAGCGGTCCCATCTGCACGAGGCCGGTCATGATCGCGATCACGTAGACGTCGAGCATCGACCAGCGGCCGACGAATTCGACGAGCCGATAGAGCCGCGTGCGTTCCTGCGGCTGCCATGACGAGCCGCGATAGCTGGTCCAGACGAGCACGCCGAGCGCCAGCATCTTGAGCATCGGCACCATGATGCTGGCGAAGAACACCAGCAGCGCGAGTGGCCAGGAGCCGCTGACCCAGAAGAACACGACGCCGCTGATGATCGTGTCGGCCTGCGAGCCGAGGATCGAGCCGGTGTTCATGATCGGCAGCGTGTTGGCCGGGATGTACAGGATCATCGCGGCGATCAGCAGCGCGGTGGTGGCGCCGAGGCTGCCTTCGCGCCGGCGGTGCAGCGCGGCGCGGCAGCGCGGGCAGCCATGCCCTTCCCACGGGTGGTTGGGCGGATCGGGCAGCGTCAGCCCGCATGCGTGGCAACTGATCATCGGCCCGGTCGCCGGCGCGCCGTGTCCGTCCAGGCGCGGCCCGCTGGGCAGCGCGCCGCGGATCGGCACGCTGAGCCACACCGCGTCGGGCGCGAACGCGGCGCTGATCATCGTCGTGCATATCAGCAGGCCCGCCAGCGACCAGAACGAGACGCCGAGCACGATGTCCGCGTAGCTGCCGAGCTTGACGAGCGCCACCAGCGTGCCGAGCATGAAGACGCCGATCATGCCCCACGGCCGCAGCAGCAGCCACAGCCGCAGCAGCGGCGCGGTCAGCGGCCGCGAGACGCCGTCGCGGCTGGACCACAGCACGTAGAGCAGCAGCGTCAGTTCGACCGCCGGCAGCAGCACCGTCGTGGCGAACACGATGACGGCCAGCCCCTCGCTGCCGGTCTCCCACATCGCCAGCGCCGCGCCGACGATGCTGGTCGCGCGGCCGTTGCCCTGCATCTCGATCGACACGAGCGGAAACGCGTTGGCCAGCACCAGCAGGATCAGCGCGGTCACCGTGTACGCGAGCGCGCGGTCGTTGGCGCGGCGGTCGAACGAGAACAGCGTCGCGCCGCAGCGCCGGCAATCGTATTCGCGCTGTTCGAGCGGGCCGTCGATCCGGTGCACGAGCCCGCATTCGTGGCACGCGCAATGGCCGCTGGCGCGGCGCCAGGCGGCCGTGCGGGCCAGCGCGGTATCGGGAAGCGGCACGGACGGCGAGGCGTACGGCGACGCAGATGATGTCGGAGCGGGCGCCGAAGCGGCCGCTCGCCCGGGCCGCGGCGCGCCGGGCGGCGGCCCCGCGTCCGGCGCGGCGGGGGCCGGCGTCAATGGGCCCCCGCGCCGGCTCCGCGTTGCGACGTGAACGGCGGCCGCGTGAGCCAGACGAACAGGATCAGGCACAGGAACAGCCAGCCCAGTCCGTGGAACAGCTCGTTGAAGGAAATCTGAAAAGCTTGCTGCGTGATCATCTGGTCGAGTTGCGCGGCCGCCTGCGTCACGTTGCCTTGGCCGAACTGGTCGATGAATGCTTGCGTGGAGCCGGAGTACGGCGTGATCGATTCGGTCAGACGGGCATGATGAATGATTTCCCGGTAACCCCACAACCAGGTCGTGACCGATGCCGAGAAACTGCCGGCCAGCGTCCGCAGGAAAGTCGCCAGTCCCGAGCCGGCGGCGATCTCGTGCCCGCGCAGGTCGGACAGCAGGATCGTCGTCACCGGCATGAAGAAGAACGCGACGCCGATGCCTTGCACGAGCTGGATCAGCGCGATCCGCTCGAAGTCGACGTCGAGCGTGAAGTCGCCGCGCAGGAAGCTGCTCAGCGACATCGCGACGAATGCGAAGCTGGACATCCAGCGCAGGTCGATCCGGTTCGAATACTTGCCGACCAGCGGCGTCAGCAGGATCGGGAAGATCCCGATCGGCGCCGAGGCCAGGCCGGCCCAGAACGCCGTGTAGCCGAGGTTGCGCTGCAGCCACTGCGGCACCAGCAGCCCGACGCTGAAGAACGCGCCGTAGGCGAGCATCAGCGCGATCGTGCCGAACGTGAAGTTGCGATGGCGGAACACGCGCAGGTCGACGATCGGCTCCTTGTCGGTCAGCTCCCAGATCACGAACACGATCAGCGCCACCGCGGACAGGATCGACGCGCCGACGATCAGCGGCGACGAGAACCAGTCCTCGTCGTTGCCCATGTCCAGCACCAGTTGCAGCGCACCGACGCCCAGCACCAGCGTGATCAGGCCGACGTAGTCCATCCGCGGGCGGTCGGTCCGCTCGGGACGGTGGCGCATCTGCGTCCAGACGACCCAGCTCGAGAACAGGCCGATCGGCACGTTGATGAAGAAGATCCACGGCCAACTGTAGTTGTCCGTGACCCAGCCGCCGACGATCGGGCCGGCGATCGGCGCGACCACCGTCACCATGCCCAGCAGCGCGAGCGCCTGCGCCCGCTTGTGGGGCGGATACAGCGACAGCAGCAGCGCCTGCGTGATCGGATACATCGGCCCGGCGACGAAGCCCTGCAACGCGCGGAACCCCACCAGCACGCCCATGTCGCGGGCCAGGCCGCACAGCAGCGAAGCGATCGTGAAGAACAGCGTGGCGGCGACGAACAGCCGCACCTCGCCGAAGCGGCGGGCGAGGAAGCCGGTCAGCGGCAGCGCGATCGCCGTGCTGACCGCGAAGGCCGTGATGACCCACGTGCTCTGCTGGGCGCTGGCGCCCAGGTTGCCGGCGATCGTCGGCAGCGAGACGTTGGCGATCGTCGTGTCCAGCACCTGCATGAACGTGGCGAGCGCCAGGCCCAGCGTCGTCAGGCCCTGGCTGGCGGGCCGGAACGGCGGGGCCTGCTCCAGCGAGGCGGCGGCCGCGCTCATGACGCGTCGATCGGATCGACGCGCACGCCGCCCGGGCGGGCGCGGCCGACGCGCACCGGGTCGGCCGGCCGCGCGTCACGCGCCGCGCTGCGCCGCGGGCCGCTGTTGCCCGCGATGATCTGCTGGATCCGCTGGTCGGCCTCGGCGATCTGGCGCTCGTAGATGTCGGTGGCCAGAGGCGGTCGCTCGTCCGGCGCCTGCGCCAGCACCGCGCCGCTCTGGTCGTGCAGGTCGACCTCGACGCTCATCGACAGCCCGAGTTTCAGCGGATGGGCGCGCAACTCGTCGGGCGACAACGCGATCCGCACCGGCACGCGCTGCACGATCTTGATCCAGTTGCCGGTGGCGTTCTGCGCGGGCAGCAGCGAGAACGCGCCGCCGGTGCCCACGCCCAGCCCCTGGACATGCCCGTGATACGTGACGTCGTCGCCGTACAGGTCCGCGTGCAGCACGACCGGCTGCCCGATCCGCATCTGCCGCAACTGCGTTTCCTTGAAGTTCGCATCGACCCACAACTGGTCGAGCGGCACGACCGCCATCAGCGGCGCGCCGGCCTGCACGCGCTGGCCCAACTGCGCGCTGCGCCGCGCGACGTAGCCGCTGACCGGCGACTGCAGGTCGCCGCGCGCCAGGTCGAGGTAGCGCTGGCGCAGCGCGGCCGCAGCCGCCTGCACCTCCGGATGCGATTGCACGTCGGTGTCGTCGACCAGCGCGCGGCTGGTGGCCGCCCGCTGGCGCGCCGCGCTCAGCGCCGACGCGGCGGCCGCATGGGCCTCGCGCGCATGGGCCAGTTCCTCGGCGGCGATCGCGCCGCTGGCGGCCAGGTCCTGCCGCCGTTCGAGATCGGCCCGTGCGCGATCGAGCGCGAGCTGGCGTGCCGCCACGTCGGCATCCAGGCTGCCGACGTTCGAATACAGGCCTCGCACCTGGCGCACCGCGCGCGCCAGCGCCGCCTCGGCCTGCGCGACGCCGACTTCGGCATCGCTCGGATCCAGGCGCACCAGCGGCTGGCCGGCCTGGACGAACTGGTTGTCATCGGCGCCGATGGTGACGATGGTGCCCGCTATACGCGGCGTGATCTGCACGACGTTGCCGCTCGCATAGGCGTCGTCGGTCGTCTCGAACCAGCGGCCGTGCAGATAGTGGTAGGCGCCCCAGCCGATGCCGGCCGCGATGACGGCCAGCGCCAGCGCGCCGAGTACCAGCGGTCGCCGGCGGCCCGAGGGGGGCGCAGAGGAAGCGGGGGCGGACGCGGGAGCAGACGTGGGAGCGGATGTGGGAGAAGAGGGCGTCGGATGTTCGTCGTTCATCATTGGGATCCTGCGGGCGTGCCGGCCGCCAATGGCGGCGCGGCATCGCTGTGGTCGTCGTCACCGTAGCCGCCGCCGAGCGCCTGGATCAGCGCGATCGAGGCGTCGAGCCGCTGTTGCTGGAGCTGGGCCTGGGCTGTCTCGGCCGCCAGCAGCGACTGCTGGACGGTCAGCGCATCGAGATAGCTGCCGACGCCGCGTTCATAGCGCAGCGTCGCGAGCTGCCAGGCCTGGCGCGCCGCGTCGATCGCGCGCTGCTGCACATCGATCTGGCGCTGCAGGCTGCGAATCACATGAAGCTGCTCGGCGACTTCGTTGAAGGCGGTGACCAGCGTCTTGTCGTACTGGGCCACGGCCAGGTCCTGCGCGGCATTGCGATCGGCGAGCCGGGCGCGCAGCCGTCCGCCGTCGAACACCGGCAGCGACACGGCCGGCGAGACGAGCGCGAACAGGCCGTCCGCGCTGACCAGGCTGCCGAGGCCTCGGCCGGCCAGCCCCGCGTAGGCGCTCAGGTTGAAGTTCGGATAGAAGTCGGCGCGCGCGCTGTCGATCGCCCGCTGGCTGGCCTGGACGCGCCAGCGCGCGGCGACGATGTCCGGTCGGCGGCCGACCAGGTTGGCGGGCAGGTCCGCGGGCAGCGGCAACTGCGCGGGGGCGATCAGCCGGGGCCGTTCGATCGTCAGCGCGCGGTCCGGTCCTTTGCCGAGCAGCGCCGCCAGTTGCAGCCGCGCGCTGTCGACGTGCATCGACGCCTGTTCGAGCTTCTGGTCGGCGGTGGCTTCGGCCGCCTCGGCCTGGTGCAACTGGGCCTGACTATCCAGGCCTGCCGATACGCGCTGTCGGGTCAGTCCGTGCAGCCGCGCGGCGCGTTCGCGGTCGGCGCGCGCCAGGTCGAGCGACTGGTAGGCGTAGCCGAGCGCGACGTAGGCGCGCGCGACGCTGCCGGACAGCGTCAGCCGTACGGCCTGGCGGTCGACTTCGCTGGCCTGGCGCGCGCCGACGGCCGCTTCCCAGGCGGCGCGTTTGCCGCCCCACAGATCGAACGGCACCGATGCGCTGAGCATCGCGTTGGCCGACGTCTTGAAATCGCCGCCGAGCGACGAGCCGACCAGTGATTCGGGCAAGCGCGCCCCCGAGATGCCGGCCCGAGCGCCGAGCGAGGGCTGGCGGTCCGCATCGGCCAGACCGGCCTGGGCCGCGGCCTGGCGAACCCGGGCGTCGGCGATCTCCAGGTCGGGGCTGCCGGCGAGCGCTTCGTCGACCAGCGCGTCGAGTTGGGCGTCGCCGAAGCCGCGCCACCAGTCCTGACCGGGCCAGGCGGCGGTGAACGAGGCGGTGTCGGCAGCGGCCGCCGCCAGCGTGCGGGTCGCCGCCACGCTGTCGAGCTGGCGCGGGTGGCCGCTCGGCGCCAGCCCTTCCGGATTGGCGCAGGCGGCCAGCACGGCGCACGCCGCGATGACCAGGAGCCTGCGCGGCGCAAGCGTCGCCTGCGGTGACGGCGTCGTGGTCATCGTGTCTTCGCTGCCGAGGCGGCGTGCGCGTCGGGCGAACCGTCGGGATGGCCGGGGGCGCCGGCGGCCGGCGGCTCGTCGAGTGCGACCAGGATGCGGTCGAGCATCCCGAGCAACGCCGTATGCTCATCGTCGGTCAGCGGCCGCAGCGCGTCGGAGATCGACTCGGCCGCCGCGCACACGATGCGCTGCGCGACCGCGTGCCCGGCGTCGGTCAGCATCACGTCGACCTGCCTGCGGTCGGTGGTGCGCGGCTGCCGCCGCAGCAAGCCTCGTTCGACCAGCCGATCGAGCAGCCGAGTCAGCGCGCCGGCATCATGGCCGACGCAGCGCGCGATCTCGCTGGCCGTGCTCGCACGGCCTTCGTGCAACGCCTTGAGCACGCGGAACTGGCTGAAGTTGATGTCCAGGTCGGGTTGGCAGATCCGCGACTCGAGCCGGCGGATCAACGCTTCGCGCACCTGATGCAGCATCAGACCGAACCGCAGCGACGAGACCGGGTCGCAGCCGGTGGGCGGGGAATTTGAATTTGCCATGGCAAAGATTGTCGTGGCAAAGAGCTTGCATCAAACTGACGCCGCTTGTCACGCAGTCCGCAGGCGCTTTCGAGACCGTCTTGTCAGGCGTGTGCTTTCGGGCCTGCGTTCTTTCGGGCGTGTACTTTTGGGCGTGTACTTTTGGGGCGTGCGTGCCTTCGGGCATGCGTCGGGGTGTCGACTCCGGACTCCGGCGCCGTCTGCGCCCGCCGCTTCGTTCAGGTCTTGCCGCCGCGCCCGCCCTTGGGGCTGCCGCCACGCTGGCGGCGCTGGATCTCGGCGTGCACGCGGGCCAGCTCATCGGCCACGGCGCGCGAGACGAGGTCGCGCACCAGCAGCGACAGCGACTCGTGCAGATCCGACTGCAGGCTGCGCAGGTGGCGGTCGAGCACCGCGTCCAGCGTCTCGCGCAGCGGCGTGTCGAGCATCGTCCCGGCGCCGCGCATCAGCCGTTCCACGACGTTCTGCCGCATGTGCAGGCTCAGCTCCGCCCAACTGGCATCGTCGAGCGATTCGGGCAGCTCGGTGCCGGCCGCGCGCGGGATCGTCAGCACGTCGGTCAGCATCGGGATCAGCGTGTCGCCGGGTGGCGGTGGCGGCGCGGCATCGCCGGCCGGCGCGGCGCCCGCGTCGGCGTTGCCGGCCTTGGTCGCGCGGGCCGCTCGCCGCCGGTCGTCGGGCGTCTGTGCGCTCATCGGTGATCCTCGATGGCCGGGCCGCGGCGGGCCGGCGACGATGCGCGCGCCGCGTCGTGCCGCTCGATCGGATAGCCGCGATCGGTATAGAAGCGCCAGCGCTGGCGGCCCGCGACGAGGTCCTGCGGATCGTCGCCGACGAGGTCGACGAGCCGTTCGAAGCGGCTGAAGAATGCCGGCGTCTGCTCGGCCAGGTTCACGAGCACCGCATGATGCGGAAAGTCGTACGCGCGGCTGGCCAGCAGCACCGGCGTGTCCGGCGCCAGAGCGTCGCCGGCGCCGACGTGCGGAATGAAGTCGAGCGGCGAGAACGCCCACAGCGCCTG
>JAKPAM010000054.1 GCA_029779435.1 Pseudomonadota bacterium
CGGGCACGATCATGGCCACGACCACGCCCATGCCGGGCCCCACGGGCATGCCCCCGCCCAACCGGTGCGCGTGCAGGCGGCAGCGAAACGTCACACGCACAAGGTCAAGTCCAAGCGCATGCCCGAGTCGGCCGTCTACGTGCTGGAGAAGATGGCGCACGGATTCCGGCGGATGGGGCGTGCGGCCGGCGCGGGGTTTTATGACTATGCCGAGGGCGAAACGCCCCAGCTCTGGTCCGGATTGAAGACGTTCGAGCGCGGCGCACGGCAGATCACCGCGGACGACGTCCGCGACCGGCTCCGCTACGCGATGGCGCTCGAGGCCGTCCGCTGTCTTCAGGAAGGGGTCGTTACCTCCGGTGCGGACGCGGACATTGCCTCGGTCGCCGGCGCCGGCTTTCCCGCGTCGAACGGCGGTGCGATCGGGTTCGTCAATGCCGTCGGCGTCGGGCCGTTCGCCGATCGCGCGCAGGCGCTGTCGCAGCGGTTCGGACCGCGGTTCGATCCGCCGGCACTGCTGATCGATCGTGCTCAACGCGGCATCCCCTTGTGAACTTCGCACGGACGCGATGAAGCAGCCGAGAGGCGCCCCGGCGCCTACGACCGGCGCCTACGACCGGCGCGCACGCCGAGCGACCACGACCCATCGAACATTCAGAACGCAGACTGGAGACACGCGCATGCCCCGAGAGCAGAAACGACTTCACGAATGGCGCGAGCCCGTGGCAACGCGGCCGGCCGCGACGATCCTTCTGCTGAGGGACGGCCCGGACGGACTCGAAGTGCTGATGACGCGCCGTTCGGTGACCGCGAGCTTTGCGCCGGGCGTGTTCGTCTTCCCGGGGGGCGCCCTGGACGCGGCCGACGCCTCGGAACGGGCGCGCAGACTCTCGCGCGTTCGGCCAGACCAGCCGGACGACGTGCGCCCGCATTCCGTGGCGGCGATTCGCGAGGCGTTCGAGGAGCTGGGCATCCTGCTCGCCTATCGGCCGGACGGATCGATGGCCGACGCAACCGACGTCGCGCGCGTCGACCGCAGCCGCGATGCGGATTTCTTCGAGCAGCTGGAGGCAGGGGGCTACGCGATGGCGCTCGATCGGGTCTGGTGGCTGTGCCACTGGATCACGGACCGCGACCTGCCCAAGCGATTCGACGTGCGCTTCTTCGTCGCGCCCGTGCCGCCAGGGCAGGAGCCGGTGGCCGACGAGGGCGAGCAGTTCGAACCCGTTTGGATCTCGCCGAAGCAGGCGCTGGAGCGGCACGAGCGCGGCGACTTCGACATG
>JAKPAM010000083.1 GCA_029779435.1 Pseudomonadota bacterium
TGCCGTAGGCGATGGCCTCTGCCGATCGGGCGCCATGACCTCGTGCGACGACCACCGGCGATTTACCGCCCAGTTCCAGCGTCACCGGCACCAGATGATCGGCCGCCGCCTTCATCACCGCGCGTCCGACGGACGTGCTGCCGGTGAAGACCAGATGGTCGAAGGGCAGCGCCGCGAACGCGGCGCCGGTGGCGGCATCGCCCTGGACGACCGCGACCTGCTCGGACGGGAACAGGTCGGCCAGCATCGCCGCGAGCAGCGCACTGGTGGCGGGCGTGAATTCCGAAGGCTTGATCATCGCGCGATTGCCGGCCGCCAGCGCGGTGGCCAGCGGCATCAACACCAGCGACAGCGGGTAGTTCCAGGGCGCCATGATGCCGATCACACCGAGCGGCTGGTAGAGGACGTAGGCGCGCGCGGGCTGGAAGTGCACGGCGACGTGGCGCCGGCTGGGACGCATCCAGCGGCGCAGATGGCGGCTCAGGTAGTCGATGCCCTGGACGACGGTCATCACTTCCAGGATCGTCGTCTCGTGGCGGGAACGGTGGCCGAAGTCGGCGGCCAGCGCGGCCTCGATGGCATTGCGGCGATTGATGAGTTCCCGCTTGAGCCGAGCCAGATGGGACCGGCGCTCCGCCAACGTGGGCGCTTCGTCGCGCAGGAAGGCGTCGCGTTGGCGGGCCAGTTGTTCGGCGAGCTTGTCGGCAAGCCCTTCGGCGGATCCTCCGGCGTGTCCTCCGGCGTGTCCTTCGATGAGCCGGTCGTCCGGCCCGTGGGTGAGACGTTCGACAGGCCGTTCAGCGAGCGGAGTGGGGACGGCCGACAGCGTGGGGTTCATGGCGGGGAGCCTTATGTTGACATGAGAAACATTGAGCCCAGTCTATGGACTGAAGTTTCTTGTGTCAACATTGGCGTGTTCATCACTCCATCGTTCTCCGGATTTCATTCATGTCGGAAAGCCGAGCCAAGCCGCGCGAGTCGTACCACCATGGCGATCTGCGGCGCGTGATCATCCAGACCGCCGAGGCCATGCTGGCCGAGGGCCAGGGCTGGCAGTTCACGCTGCGGGAAGTGGCGCGCCGCGCAGGGGTCAGCCATGCCGCGCCGTACAAGCATTTCCCCGACAAGGCGAGCCTGCTGGCCGAGTTGTCAATGCGCGGGTTCGACCGGTTGCGCGAGGTGCTGACCGAGGCGGTGGGGGCGAACCCGCGTTCGGTCCGCGAGGCGCTCCTGCGTGGGGCGAGGGCATATGTGCGGTTCGGCATCGACAACCCGGCGCTTTATCGGCTGATGTTCAGCACCGAGGCTTGCCAGGACGAGGATCTGCATCTGAGCGAGCGCGCGATGGCGCCGCTGGCCGTGGTGATCGCGCTGTTGCAACGCGGGCAGCAGGAAGGCGTGTTCCGACTCCGTCCGTTGGAGGGGTTGGCCGCCGCATGCTGGGCCCAGGTGCATGGGCTGACCCTGCTGTCGATCGACGGGCTGTTGCTGCCGCAGAAAGTGGGCGAGGCGCCGGTGGAGGCCGCGTTGGCGGCCTTGCTCGAAGGGCTCGCGACCGGGCCCGCCTAGGGGGGCCCGCCAAGGGGGGCCCGCCTAGGGCGTCCGCGTGCGGCGGGCCGAGGGCGCGCCGAAGGCGGGCGCCGGATCACCGTCGCTTGGACGAATGCTTTTGCCCATCGTCCCCGGAATCGGACGCCAGGATGTCCAGTGCCTCGCGCGTGATGCGCAGCCTCAGTTCTTCCTGCAGGATGCCGGCCTTCAGGATCAGGTGTTGCAGACGGCGTTCACGGCTGGGCGGCTTGCCCATGAAGTCGCGCTGTTCGATGCGACGGTACAGATCGAGCTTGTCCTGGTGTGCCGCTACCTGCCTGGCGATCTCGCGTTCCAGCCCGCACGGCCCCAAGGCCGCCTCGGCGCGCAGGCGGACCATCATGCTGTCGCGCAGCGGCCTGGGATCGTCGAGATCAGCCACCCAGCGCCGCAGCTCCTTGCGGCCCGCGGCGAGGATCCGGTACTGGCGCTTGCGGCCGCGTCCTGATTCGGTGGGCAGAGCCTCGATCCAGCCGGCTTCCTCCAGCCGGGCCAGCTCGCGGTAGATCTGCTGGTGTGTCGCATGCCAGAAGTGGCCGATGGATCGGTCGAAGCGTTCGGCCAGTTCCGAACCCGAGCACGGATGTTCGATCAGGGCGGTCAGCAGGGCGTGGGGCAGGGACATCGGGGACGAAGGCGGAGGGAGCGAGGGTCGGAGGTTCGCCGGCCGAATCGGACGAATCGATCGGCGAGCGTCTGGCAGGCACCGCATCTTGCCTGAATCGCCGATCGGACTATCTCCGTTCTTTTTGCAACCAGTTGCAATGACGTGGAAGATTGGCTACAGTTGTGCAACTGGTTGCATAGAGAGTGACCGGGCGCTCTGCCGATGATCCGGCGCTCGGTTTTCCCCACCCCAAGGAGATGCTTGATGTCCGAAACCCCGAAAGTCGCCCATCCTGCCGTCGCACGGTCACTGGCCCTTTGGCACCGGATGGTCGCCAGCGGCGACCTGGGCGAATTGGGTACGATCGCCCATCCTGATGCAACGTTCCGCTCGCCGATGGCGTTCACGCCTTATACCTCGGCGTCGGCGTTGATACTGGTGATCGGTACCGTCTTCCAGGTGTTCGAGGATTTCACTTATCACCGTCAGTTGACCAGCGACGACGGCTTGAACGTCGTCCTGGAGTTCAGCGCCCGCGTTGGTGACAAGAAGCTCAAGGGCATCGACCTGATCCGTTTCGACGAGCAGGGCCTGATTGTCGATTTCGAGGTGATGGTGCGTCCAATGAGCGGACTGCAGGCATTGGGCACCGAAATGGGAAAGCGTCTGGCCGACAAGCTGCCGGCATTCAAGGCCAAGACATGAATGCGCGTGCCGGTTCACAGGAGGTCACGATGAGCGCCATCTCTCGCCATGCCACCGCACCGTCCCGTTCGGGTCGGCGGCCGGTGTTCGATCCCGGCCGTGCGACGCGGCCGTCGTCAGCGTCCGACGATGCGCAGGCGCGTATCCTCGCCGATCTGCAAGCCGCCGCGCGTGAACGCACGCTGCGCGGGGCTGATGCCGCGTTGCGGCAGCGCGTGCAGGCCGTCAAGACGTACCAGCAGCAGCGCCTCGAAGCCAGCTATGCCGACTTTCTCGCCGATCGGCGTCATGCCCGGGCGGTGCGGTTCTTCATCGACGAACTGCATAGCCCGCAGGATCCGGTTCAGCGTCATACGCAGATCGCCAGCATCGTACCGACGCTGGTCCGTACGTTTCCGCGCGAGATGGTGGACACCGTGGCCGCGCTGGCGGCCTGGCACGCGTTGTCCGAGTCGCTCGACACCGGTCTGGGCAGGCATCTGCACGCCGGCACCATCACTCCGCAGCGCTACGCGTCGGCCTGGCGGGCCGAGGGCCGGATCGCCGACCGCCAGCGGCAGGTCGAACTGATGCTGGACATCGGCCGCCGGCTCGATCGCCACGCGCGTGATCCGCTGCTGATGGGCAGTTTGCGCCTGATGCGAGGCCCCGCGCTGTTCGCCGGATTGGGCAGTCTTCAGCATTTCCTGGAATCCGGTTTCGATGCGTTTGCCGCGATGCGGGGAGCGGAGCGCCTGCTCGCCGCCATCGAACAACGCGAGCAGGCGCTGGTCGTCGCGTTGTCGGGCATCGAGGAAGACGGTTGGACCCGGCCCTGATCCGATAAGCGGGCGCTACGGATTTCCCTACATCCGCAGCCGCCCGTCATAGCCGGTCAGTTCCAGATACCCCCGGCCGATCGATCGACCGGCTTCTCTTACCGTGACGGCGCCTTCCCAATAGATCGCGCCGGTGCTGGACCGGCTGTCGAGTTCCTGATCGTCGAACAGCGGAATCAGGTCCAGGCGCCGCGCGCCGATGATCAGCGTCGTCTCGACGGGGTAAGTGATGCCGGTCCGTGTCGAGCGCCACAGGCGGCGAGGCTCGAATCGGGCGGAAACCGTGCGGGTGTCGACAGTACGAGGGTTGACAGTGCGGATGGCGTCGATATCGTCCGTGCCCGTGCCCGTGCCCGTGCCCGTGCCCGTGCCCGTGCCCGTGCCCGTGCCGCCCGTGCTGCCCTTACTGCCCTTACTGCCCTTACTGCCCTTACTGCCCTTACTGCCCTTACTGCCCTTACTGCCCATACCCGTGGCGCTGATCCACCGCGCGTCCGACCAGATCACGGTACGTTCGGCACCGCGCACGACGAAGGCCATCAGCGCCGAGCCGTCGTCCAGGTTCAGCCCGCACCAATCCCAGCCGCTGGCCTGAGCGTCGAGGATTTCGCTCGACCATTCATGATCGAGCCATGCGCGGCCTTCGACGTTGGTGGGGCCGGAATCGCCATCGATCGCCAACGTGCCGTCGACGGCGAGCTGCGGCCGGCTGTAGTAGTAGCTGGCCTGCTCGGGGCGCGGGCCTTTGCGCGAGAAACCCCGGTCCCCTTGCGCGAACGGCGGTGCGATGGCGGTGAACGTCAATCGCAGCGCGAAACCCTGAGCGCGCAGGTCGGCGTGATAGCGGTCGTCGGCATCGCGGCGCAGCGTCCAGTCGTCCAGGCGCACGTCGGTGTCGTCGAGCTTGGCATCGGTGAGGCCGAAGCCCTGTCGTGCGGCGCGCTGATCGTGCAGCAGCGCATGGCGCTCTGGGAGTGCCAGGGCCACGTGCGCGAGGATCAACTGATGAGGCGCGAAGCGGCTGGGGTTGGCGGGCGAGTGGCCGGTGCGCGAGCGGAAGAACGTGATCTGCACGCCGCATGGGCCTGCCGCGCCCGGACGTTGCAGCCAGCCGGTCAGGTACCACCACTCGGTCCGGTAGTCCGGGTGCGCGCCGTGGTCGCGTGGAAACACCAGCGGGCGGCCCGGTACGAGGGTGGGGTAAGTGACTGCCGAGCCTCGTGCAGCCGCGCCGTTGTCGAGCGTTGGCGATAGTGGTGTTTCACCGCTGCGAGGAGGCGGCGATGAAGCCGCACCGGGCTCCATCGCGTTCGTTGCTGCTGGCTGCGCGGCGGCATCCGCGAGCCCGAGCGTGGTCCAGGATCCGGGCGCAGCCAGCGCGAGCCAACGCAGCCAGCGGCGGCGCGAGTCGAAGGTCGGCGGCCGGTGCATCGCTTCGCCCGCCTTACCAGTCCGCGCGCACGGCACGCACCGGTGATTGGCCGGCCGCTTGTCGCGAGGCGATCGCGGCCGTCGCGGTGCCGATCAACACCAGCCCGATCGCGCTGGCGCTTAGTATGCCGGTCGGCAGTTGCATGTCCATCGTCCAATGAAACGATTGCGGATTGACCCAGTCGATCAGCACCCAGGCGATCGCGACGCCGACCAGCAGGCCCCAGAGGACGCCGCAGCACAGCAGCAGTGCCGCTTCGATCGCCAACTGGCCGCCGATCGCGCGCCGCGTGACGCCGAGTTGTCGGAGCAGGCCGAACTCGCGTCCGCGCGCGACTGCTTCGCCGGCGAAGGTCGCGGCGACACCGAACAGGCCGACCGCCAGCGCGATCGCTTCGAGCAGGTACGTGACGGCGAAGCTGCGGTCGAAGATCCGCAGCGACAGCGCGCGCACCTCACCCGCGCTGCGCCACGGCAGGTCCGCCAACGCGGGGACCGCGCGGCGGATGTCGGCTAGCGTCGTGTCGATCGCCGCCGACGGCGCGAGCCAGACGGCCACGTCGGTCTTGCCGCGATCGCCGGTCAGGCGGACGTAGTCGTTTTCGTCGATCGCGATCGCGCCGAACTGGCGCGCATAGTCGCGCCAGATGCCGCGGACGATGAAACGGCCCGGCGCCGGTCCTGCTTGTCCTGCTTGTCTTCTTGGTCCTTCCGTTCCTTCTGGTCTTTCCGTTCCCAATGGCAGTTCGATCTCCGCGCCGGGTCGCCATCCGTACAACTCGGCGGCAGCCTCGCTGGCGTATACGGAAACCGGCACGGGCGAATCGGGTGCGGCGGGCTGCGCGGCGGATGGGTCGAGCCGTGCAGCCGGTCGTGCGGCCGGTGCGGCGGCCAGCGCTCCGGTGATCGGCAGCGATGACGCCGGCCGTTCGGCGTCGATCGGGCGCGCCAGCAGCGCGACCGGCGGACGCTGCGGGTCGAGCGTCAATTCGGTGGCCCGCAGCAGGTCGGCGCGTACCACGCCGGGGATGGCCATCAGTTGCGACCGGATCCTGGCGTCGAGCGGGCCGGCCGGCCCGGTGGCCGGCGAGCGGGTATACAGGTCGGCCGGCAGCACGCGGTCCAGCCATTGCTCGACCGAGCCGCGGAAACTGGTGACCATGATGGCCATCGCGCTGGCCAGCGCGAAGCTGGCTACCACGCCGGACAGCGTGCCGACCGCGCTCATCCGCGCCAGGCCCAGCCGCTGGCAGGCCAACCATAGCGGTGCCGCTCGCGCCAGCGCCGGTACGCGCAGCGCTGACGACGCGAGGGCGGCGACCAGTATCGGGACGGCGGCGATGCCCGCGAACAACCATGCGGCGATCGCCGCGTAGGCGGCGACCGGCAGGCCGCCGATCGGCGGGCACTGCAGCAGCACGGCGCCGGCGGCCAGCCAGGCGAGCGGCCAGGCAGCCAGGTGCCGGGGCGAGGTGCCGGCATCGGCTTCGGCACCGCGCAGGCGGGCGACCACCGGCTGCCGGTCGAGCGAACGCATCGGCCACCAGCTTCCGACGCCGCCGGCGACGACGCCGGCCAGCCAGTAGCCGGTCAGCGCGGTGCCGGACCACGCCAGCCGCGGCATCGAGCCACCGAAATACCCGCCGCCCAGGTCGCCACCGACGCGGCTGAGGAACAGGTGAGCGAGCGCGATGCCGGCCAGCACGCCTACCGCCGAGCCGATCGCGCCCAGCAACAGGCCCTGCCCCAGCACGAGGGCCTGGACTTGCCGGCGCGTCATGCCCAGTACCGCGAGCATCGCGAGGCTGGCGCGCTGCCGCGTGACGGCCAGTGCCAACGTCGCGTACACGATGAACGCGCCAGTGAACAGTGCGACCAGCGAGAGCACGCCGAGATTCACCCGGTAGGCGCGCGACAGGTTCGACATCCGTTGCTCGCTGACCTCGGGCGCCTGCAAACGGGCCTGGCGGCCGAGCAGCGGGCCGAGTTCGCGCGCCAGCGTTTCGGCGCTGACGCCGTCGCGCACGCGCAGGTCGATCCGGTTCAGATGGCCGAGCCATCCGAGCCGCCATTGCAGCGCGCCGATGTCCATTACCGCCAGCGCAGGCGAGCGGTCCTCGCCGCGATCGGCTCCGCGGGTCATGCCGGGGGCATCAATGGCCGGGCCGACGTCGGGAGTCGCGGTAGCGCCCGAGGCGGTGGCGTTCGGCGCATCCCCGACGTCGCCACGAATGCGCAGCGTCACCGGCCCGTGCGGACCGCGCAGGCGCAAGACGCTGCCTTCGTCGAGGTCCAGCGATCGCCGCGCGGTGGCCGACACGAAGATCGAATCGTCACCGAACAGCGGTGATGCGGCGCCGCCGTCGCGATCGCCGGCGGAGACGCGTGGCAATAGCCCCGGTGTCACGCGCGCGGCCCGGTACAGGTCGATGCCGATCAGCCGCAACGGCTGGTCATCGGCCGGTCGCCCGCTCGGGCCGATCACGGCGACGCGTAGATCGATCACCGGACTGACGGCGGACAAGCCGATCCGTCGGCCTTCGTCGCCGGCCAGGCGCGCGTACAACGACTCGTCGAACGCCGCGCCGGTCGGATGGACCTGCCATTGCGCTTCGCCGTTGACGACGGCCAGCGCGCGGCCGAACTCGTCGAGCGCCGAGGCGTTGACCAGGTGGATGGCCGCGCCCAGCGCCACGCCGATCGCGATCGCGGTGATCGCGATCACCGCGCGGCCGCGTTGCTGGCGCCACAGTCCCTGCCATTGCCAGAGCCACAACTGCCACCGGGCCCGCGGCGCTCCCGTGATCGTGGCACGGGGCGTGCGCAAGCCGGACGCGCAGGCCTCAGGCATCGACCAATCGCTGTTCGGCGAGCCGGATCCGCCGCGTCGCGATCGCGGCCGCCTGCGTCGAGTGCGTGACCATCAACAGCGCGGCACCGCAGTCGGTGACGTGGCGGGTCAGGATGTCCAGGGCGATGGCGGCGTTGGCCGGATCGAGGTTGCCGGTCGGTTCATCGGCGAGTACCAGCAGTGGCCGATGGATCAGCGCGCGGGCGAGCGCGACACGCTGCTGCTCGCCTCCGGACAATTGCGCCGGCAGCGCATACAGGCGATTGCCGAGCCCGACGCGTTCGAGCGCCTCCTCGGCGAGGCGCCCCGCTTCGGCCGGTGCCGTGTCGGTCAGTACCAGCGGCAGCGCGACGTTGTGGTAGGCGCTCAGGTAAGGCAGCAGGTGGAACGCCTGGAACACGAAGCCCATGCGCGCGCGGCGCAGGAAGGCGGTATCGCGTTCGCCCATCGCGTGTACGGGCCGACCTTCGAACAGGATCTGGCCGGCGTCCGGGCGTTCGAGCCCGGCGATCAAGTTCAGCAGCGTCGACTTGCCGCTGCCCGATTCTCCGAGCAGCGCGACCCGCTCGCCGGCGTCGATCCGCAGGTCGACGTCGCGCAGCACCGGGGCGTCGCGATCGAAATGCTTGCAGACGCCGATCAGTTGCAGCAGCGGGGTGTCGTTGGCGGGCCCCAGGTCGTCTCTGCGTCCCGGTTCTCGGGGATTCATCACCACTCAGCCATCGACCTCGACACCCGGTTCGCCCGCCTGCAGCGTACCGATGACGCGCGCCTGCGCGAAACCGTCGCGATGGAACGTCGCCAGCACTTCGTCGACCGCGTCCGGCGCACAACTGACGAGCAGTCCGCCGCTGGTCTGCGGATCGGTCAGGATCGCCCGTTGCCAGTCGGTGATCGCACTGCCCAGGCTTACCTGTTGTCCGTAAGCGGCCCAGTTGCGGCCGGAGGCGCCGGTGAAGACACCGTCGCGCGCCAGGTCCGCGACGTGCTCGATCAACGGCAGATCGCCGAACCGCAGCCGCGCCCGCAGCCGGGCGCCGCGGCACAGTTCGAGCAGGTGTCCGAGCAGACCGAAGCCGGTGACGTCGGTCATCGCATGTACGCCCGCGAGCGGAGCCAGGTTGCGGCCGGCGACGTTCAGCCGCGTCGTATGCGCGATCATCGCGTCATAAGCGTCGGCCGGCAGCCGTTCCTTCTTGAGCGCGGCCGACAGCACGCCGACGCCCAGCGGCTTACCGAGCACCAGGACGTCGCCGGGGCGCGCCTGGTTGTTGCGCTTCAGGTGCTTCGGGTGCACCAAGCCCATCGCGACCAGGCCGTAGATCGGTTCGACCGAATCGATCGTGTGGCCGCCCGCGATGGGGATACCGGCGGCCGAGCACACGGCCTCGCCGCCTTCGAGGATGCGGCGGATCGTCTCGATGGGCAGCCGGTCGATCGGCATCGCGACCAGCGCCAGCGCCATGATCGGCGTGCCGCCCATCGCGTAGACGTCCGACAGCGCATTGGTAGCCGCGATGCGGCCGAACTCATAAGGGTCGTCGACGATCGGCATGAAGAAGTCGGTCGTCGCGACCAGCGCCTGCTCGTCATTGAGCTGGTAGACGGCCGCATCGTCGGATGTCTCGATGCCGACCAGTAGCTGCGGCGGCACCGGAAAGCCGGCGCTGCCGCGCAGGATCTCGGACAGCACGCCGGGCGCGATCTTGCAGCCGCAGCCGCCGC
>JAKPAM010000093.1 GCA_029779435.1 Pseudomonadota bacterium
GAACACGACACTAGTTCGCCGAGGAGTCTACGAACGGCGCCGGCATGACGGAACCAAGAAAAACGCAGATCGTTATCAGCGCGCGTGCGGCCGGGGCGGGGATCGATGCAAACGGCTATGATTCAGCCTTCGATCCGAGGATTCCCATGAAACGAGCGGTTCCGCTGCGATCCCCCGAGGAGATCGCGATGGCGCGCGAGGCCGGCCGCCTGGCCGCCGACGTGCTGCACATGATCGCCGAGTACGTGCAACCCGGCGTGACGACCGACGAGCTGGATCGGCGCTGCCACGACTACATCGTCCAGGTGCTGCGCGCGACGCCGGCCAACATCGGCTACCACGGCTACCCGAAGACGATCTGCGCATCCGTCAATCACGTGGTCTGCCACGGTATCCCGTCGGACAAGGCGCTGAAGGCCGGCGACATCATCAATATCGACGTCGCGCTGATCAAGGACGGCTGGTTCGGCGACACCAGCCGCATGTACTTCGTCGGCGAGCCCGGTACGCTGGCGCGCCGGCTCGTCGACACCACTTATGAAGCGATGCGCGCCGGTATCCGGCAGGTGCGGCCGGGCGCCACGCTGGGCGACGTCGGCCATGCGATCCAGACGGTCGCGCATCGCGAGGGGTTCAGCGTCGTGCGCGAGTACTGCGGCCATGGCATCGGCCGCATCTATCACGACGAGCCGCAGGTGCTGCACTATGGCCAGCGGGGCGCCGGGCTCAAGCTCGAAAAAGGGATGATCTTCACGATCGAGCCGATGCTCAATGCCGGCAAGCGCGAGACGCGTCAGCTCGCCGACGGCTGGACCGTCGTCACCAAGGACCATTCGCTGTCGGCGCAGTGGGAGCACATGGTCGCGGTTACCGGCGACGGCTTCGAGGTGTTGACGCCGTGGCCGGACGGCACGGGTCGGTACGCGCCGATCGACTGATCCGATCGCGTCAGGTGGGGCGGAGGATAATCGTCTTCGGCTATCGAACGACGATGTGGAGATGACGATGACCTGGTCAGCCCGGCAGTACAGCAAGTTCGAAAGCGAGCGGACGCGACCGGTCAGCGATCTGCTCGGGGCGCTGACGGTCGCCGACGTGCGATGCGCGATCGATCTGGGCTGCGGGCCGGGTAACTCGACCGAGGTGCTCGCGCAGCGGTTTCCGGGCGCGGCGATCCAGGGGCTGGACAACGCGCCCGACATGATCGACGCGGCGCGCCGCCGGCTGACGGGTTTGCGTTTCGATCTGGCCGACATCGCCGCCTGGCAGCCGGACGAACCGGTCGACGTGATCCTGGCCAACGCGTCGCTGCAGTGGCTGCCCGATCATGCGACGCTGTACCCGCGGCTGGCACAAGCGTTGCGGCCCGGCGGGCAGCTCGCGATCCAGACGCCGGACAACCTGGACGAACCCGCGCATCGGCTTGCCCGCGAGGTGGCGGCCGATGGGCCCTGGGCCGCGAAGATCGGCGATGTCGTGCTGCCGCCGAGGCATGCGCCGGCGTTCTATTACGCGCTGCTGTCGTCGGTCTGCGCGGACGTCGACGTGTGGCGCACCACGTATTTCCATCCGCTGGCCGATCATGCGGCGATCGTCGAATGGTTCAAGGGCACGGGGCTGCGGCCGTTCCTGGCGCCGCTGGACGACGCGGAGCGCACCGCCTACCTGGCGCGCTATCTGGCGGCGGTGACGGACGCTTATCCGGCGCTGCCGGACGGGCGCGTGCTGCTGCCGTTTCCGAGGCTGTTCATCGTCGCGACGCGTTAGCGCGGCCCGTACTGCGCGACAACCGACGCACCGGCCGTGCCCGCAAGCGTGCGAGCACGTGGTCCCGTGTCGGCTATGCGAGGGCTTCCCCCTCCAG
>JAKPAM010000236.1 GCA_029779435.1 Pseudomonadota bacterium
TTCATGAGCGTCATCCAGGATCCGGAAGTCTACGATCGCTTCGACAAGGTCGTGCTGGTCCACGGCGTGCGCCAGGTCAGCGAACTCGCCTATTCGGAGAAGATCCAGCAGGAATTGCCGAAGGACGAGTTCCTCGGCGAGATGATCAGCGAAAAGCTGATCTACGTGCCGACCGTCACCCGCGAACCCTTCCGCACGCAGGGCCGCATCACCACGCTGATCCAGAACGGTGAACTGGCACGCCTGACCGGCCTGCCGCAATTGAATCCGGAAACGGACCGGGTCATGCTGTGCGGCAGCCCGGCGATGCTGGCCGACCTGCGGGAACTGCTCAACGGCCTGGGCTTCAAGGAGTCGCCCCAGACCGGACACCCCGGCCAGTACGTGATCGAAAAGGCATTCGCCGAACGCTGATCCGGGACCAGGGGCCGTCTTTCCGCCCCTCGTCCAGCCGCCTCTTTCTCTCAGTCGCTTTCTCTCAGTCGCTTTCAGTCGCTCAGCAGCCCCTTCCCTCGCCGCATGAAAGGGCTAGCTGGATCCGGCTCTCGCGCTCTTCGTCCTCGTTCTCAATCCTCGCGACCCGACTCGCCGCGTAGCGCTCCCGGATTGCGCTTGACCTTGGCACGCGCCTTCAGCCCGTCGATGAAGTCCGTCAACTCGGTCTGCGACGTCAACTGCGCCAGTTGGCGCTGGTAGACGACGCGCTGCGCGTCGATCTCCTTCTGCTCCGGCGGCGTCACCTTGACCACCTGGTACAGCGCATAGCCAGCGCCCGCCAGATCGACGCCGACGATCCCCGGCAGCTTGTCGGCCTGCGCATGGAAGATCGGATCGAGCGCCGTCAGCGGAATGCCCGCATCCTGCCCGCGCTTGACCGTCTTGGGCGCCGAGAAATCATCGACCTTGCCGCCGTCCTGGATCGCCTTCAGGCGCTTCTGGCCCTCGGCGACCGCGAGCTTGTGCGCTTCTTCGGCGATCACACGCTTGCGGATCTGCGCCTGCACCTCGTCGAACGGAATCCGCTTGGCCGGCTGATGCTCGACGACACGCGCCGACACCAGCGCCTGCGACGACACCTCGATCGCCTGGGTGTTGCGCCGCTTGTTCAGCGCTTCGTCGCCGAACAGCGCGGCCAGCAGCTTCGGGTTGGCCAGCGGCGCGTTCGCCGCACCGCCTTCGACACCGGAGCGCAGAACGCGGTCGACGGTCTCGATCTTCAGCTTGAAGCGATCGGCAGCCGGCTGCAGGCTGTCGGGCTGGTCGTAGACGAGATTGGTGAACTCCTCGGCGTCCTTCGCGAACAGGTTGGCCGCCTCGGTCCTGCGGTATTCGGCCTCGATCTCGGCCCGCACGGCCTCGAACGGCTTGATGCTGCCGGGTTCGATCTTCGTCAGCTTGATCACGTGGAAACCGAATTCGCTCGGCACGACACCGCTGATCTCGCCGACCTTCAGCGAAAACGCCGCGTCGGCCACCGGCTTGACCATCATCTCCGGTGTGAACAGGCCGAGGTCGCCGCCCTGCGGGGCCGTCATCGTATCCTGCGACGCCTGCTTGGCCAGGGTCGCGAAATCGGCTCCCCCCTTCAGCTTGGCCAGCAGTTCGTCGGCGCGTGCGCGCGCCTTGTCGCGCGTGGCCGCGTCCGCGTCCTTCGGGACTTCGATCAGGATGTGGCTGGCCTGCCGCCGCTCCGCGACCGAATAGCGCGCCTTGTTCTGCTCGTAGAACGCTCGGATCTTCGCGTCATCCAGCGGCACCTGCGCGGCGAGCGCCAACGGATCGAGCATCACGTACTCGACCTTGATCGACTCGGGCGTCTCGAACGACTTGGCGTGGCTGTCGTAGAAAGCCTTCAACTGCTCGTCGGTCGGCGTCACCTTGCTGGCGAAGGCGTCGGGCTTGATCTGCAATTCGCGCACGTCCCGCGACTCGCCCTGCACGCGCAGCACCTGGTCGACGACCGTCTTCGGCATCCACCCGCTGGCGACGATCGATTCAGGCAGCGCCTGGATCGCGAGGTCGCGCCGCAACTGCGCCTCGAAGCCCGCGTGCGTCATCCCCTGGCTGGCCACCAGCATCCGGTAGTTGTCGGCATCGAAGCTGCCGTCCTCCTTGCGCAGACCCGGGATCTCGAGGATCGCCGTCCGAAGCATGTCATCGCTGATCTGCATATGGTTGGCGATCGCCGTGTTCAGCAGAACCCGCTGCGCGATCAAGCCTTCGACGACTTCCTGCCGCGCCTTCGGCGTATCGAGCAGCGAGGCGTCGATGTCGGTCCCCAGGGACTGCCGCAGGTTGTCGAGCTGGCGGCGCTGCGCGACCTCGAACTCCTGCCGCGAGATCTTCCTGCCATCGACGGTTGCCACCTGATCCCCGTCGCCCATGAAGCTGTCATAGTCGGCGACGCCGAACAACACGAAAGCGGGCAGGATCAGCAACAGGATCAGTGCGAGAAACAGTCGCTGGTTCTTGCGAATCGAGTCGAACATGGAGGAAGGCTTCCTGTCGGCTGGTAGGCGGCGGCGACATGACGTGTGTCGCCAACTCATGACGCGCAAGACGCTGCGCGAACAAAGAACAAGAAAAGAAAAAGCCCCGAGAACGATGTCCTCGGGGCTTTCGCATATGGCGGAGTGGACGGGACTCGAACCCGCGACCCCCGGCGTGACAGGCCGGTATTCTAACCGACTGAACTACCACTCCATCGGTTCTATCTCGGAATTGTTGCGCAAACTGCTTGGTGGGTGCTGAGAGGCTCGAACTCCCGACCTACGCCTTGTAAGGGCGCCGCTCTACCAACTGAGCTAAGCACCCGGGTTCAAAACTTCTGAACTTTCGGCGATTTCTGCTCAACCATCCGAGCCCAAGACTATAACACAACATTTCCGTAAGAAGCAACGATCACCGGTTTTTTGTTGATCCTCGTCTTGTCATCGACTGCGGATCGGCCAGTGCCTTGCTTCCAAGCCCGCGACTATAGCATGAATCCAGCCGCTCGCACGCATCACCGTACCCATGCAGCGCCAACCGCGCGAACGAAAACGGAATGACCGCTCAACTGCGCGGTACGTTCACCAGCAGCGAGCCTCGGCGCTTAGGACACGATCGAGAGACCTGATGCTAAGTGCATGCCGCACATCGCGGTATGAATGCCGGTGAACAGGATACCGGCGAGATGACGGAGGAGAGGAACGAACGCGTCGGAACGGGAGGAAGCCGGATGCGTAAACGCCAAAAGCGTAAACGCCAAAAGCGTGAACTCGGAAACCGTGAACCCGGAGAGTTGCGGGAACGAGCGATGCGTCAGTTGATCGCGTCCTTCAGCGCCTTGCCAGGACGGAACTTCGGAATCTTGGCGGCCTTGATCTTGATCGTGGCGCCGGTGCGCGGATTGCGGCCGGATCGCGCGGCACGCTTACCGACGACGAAGGTGCCGAAACCGACGAGGGTAACCGTGCCGCCCTTTTTGAGCGTGGTCTTGATCGAACCCACCAGCGCATCCAGCGCTCTGCCCGCTGCCGCTTTCGAGATGTCGGCCTGCGTCGCGATGTGATCGATCAATTCCGTCTTGTTCACGTGAAACCCATCAAGTAATTATTTTGAAACCGGAAGTCAATGCGCATCACTCAGCACTTCGGGGCGCCGAGATCGCAGATGGGAAACGTCGAGGCGGGGGTGCGGCGACGAGCCGGAATGACGCGCAGCCTCGGTATTTAATCCGCCGTGTACGCCCCTGTCAAGCCGACAGCGAGCGTCCTGCGGGTCGCCGGCGGGAGGCGCGGACTTACCCGCGCGGCTCCCGCTTCTTCGACGAATCAGTGCGCGACGACGTCGCCGGCGCCAGCCGGTGTAGCCGGGGGCGACGCGGTTTTCGCGTCGGCCGTCTCATCCTCGGGCAGCGGTTGGGGCACGCGTTCGAGCGCCACTTCCAGGACCCGATCGATCCACTTGACCGGCACGATCTCGAGGCGGTTCTTGACGTTATCCGGGATGTCGGCCAGATCCTTGACGTTCTCTTCCGGAATCATCACGGTCTTGATGCCGCCGCGATGAGCAGCCAACAGCTTTTCCTTCAGGCCGCCGATCGCCAGGACCTCGCCCCGCAGCGTGATCTCGCCCGTCATCGCGACATCCGCGCGCACCGGCACGTTGGTCAGCACCGAGACCAGCGCCGTGGTCATCGCAATACCCGCGCTCGGGCCATCCTTGGGCGTCGCCCCTTCCGGAACGTGCACGTGGATATCGAACTTCTCGTGGAAGTTCGCCGGGATGCCCAGCCGAGCCGCGCGCCGGCGTACCACCGTCATCGCCGCCTTGATCGACTCCTGCATGACATCGCCCAGCTTGCCGGTGAACGTCGTCTTGCCCTTGCCCGGCACCGCCACGGCTTCGATGGTCAGCAGCTCGCCGCCGACCTCGGTCCACGCCAGTCCGGTGACCTGGCCGATCTGGTTCTCCTTCTCGGCCACGCCGAACGAGAAGCGCCGCACACCGAGGAACTTGTCGAGGTTCTTCGAATTGACGACGATCTTCTTGTCCGACGGCTTGAGCAGCAGCATCTTGACGACCTTGCGGCAGATCTTGCTGATCTCGCGTTCGAGCGAACGCACACCCGCTTCACGCGTATAGAAACGGATGATGTCGCGGATCGCGCTCTCGGCGATGTTCAGCTCATCGGGCTTGAGCCCGTTGTTCTTCATCTGCTTCGGGATCAGGTAGCGCGTCGCGATGCTTACCTTCTCGTCCTCGGTATAGCCGGCCAGGCGGATGACCTCCATCCGGTCCAGCAGCGCCGGCGGGATGTTCAGCGTGTTGGCGGTCGCGACGAACATCACGTCGGACAGGTCGTATTCGACCTCGACATAGTGGTCGACGAACGTGCTGTTCTGTTCGGGATCCAGCACCTCGAGCAGGGCCGACGACGGGTCGCCGCGGAAATCCATGCCCATCTTGTCGACTTCGTCGAGCAGGAACAGCGGATTGCGCACGCCGACCTTCGTCAGGCTCTGGAGGATCTTGCCGGGCATCGAACCGATGTACGTGCGGCGATGGCCGCGAATCTCGGCTTCGTCGCGAACGCCGCCGAGCGCCATCCGCACGAACTTGCGATTCGTCGCGCGGGCGATCGACTGGCCGAGCGAGGTCTTGCCGACCCCCGGCGGTCCGACCAGGCACAGGATCGGGGCCTTGACGCGATCGACGCGCTGCTGGACGGCAAGGTACTCGAGGATGCGTTCCTTGACCTTCTCGAGGCCGAAGTGATCCTCGTTGAGCACCGTCTCGGCGTTGCCCAGGTCGTTGTTGATCTTGCTCTTCTTGCGCCACGGCAGGCCGACGAGCGTATCGATGAAGTTGCGCACGACCGTGGCTTCGGCCGACATCGGCGACATCAGCTTGAGCTTCTTGAGTTCGGACTCGGCCTTCTTGCGGGCCTCGACCGGCATCCGCGCGGCCTTGATCTTCTTCTCGAGTTCTTCGAGATCGGCGCCCTCTTCGCCTTCGCCGAGTTCCTTCTGGATCGCCTTGACCTGCTCGTTCAGGTAGTACTCGCGCTGGCTCTTGTCCCTCTGCCGCTTGCCGCGGCCGCGGATGCGCTTTTCGACCTGCAGGATATCCAGTTCGGTCTCGATCTGCGTCAGCAGTTTCTCGAGGCGTTCGCCGACGTCGGTGGTTTCGAGGATGCCCTGCTTCTGCTCGATCTTGATCGGCAGGTGCGCGGCGATCGTGTCGGCGAGCCGGCCCGCATCGTCGATGCCATTGAGCGATGCGAGGATCTCGGGCGGGATCTTCTTGTTCAGCTTCACGTACTGGTCGAACTGCGCGAGGATCGCGCGGCGCAGCGCCTCGGACTCGGACGAGCCGTCGCCAGCGGGTTCGACCGGGGCCAGTTCGCAGACGAAATGCTGGTCGTTGTCTTCGATGCGGCGGATGCGCGCGCGCTGCGTGCCTTCGACCAGCACCTTGACGGTACCGTCGGGCAGCTTCAGCATTTGAAGGATGTTCGAGACGCAGCCGATCTCATAGATATCTTCGGCCGAGGGCTCGTCCTTCGACGCATTTTTCTGCGCGACGAGCATGATACTCTTGCCGACTTCCATCGCCGCTTCCAGCGCCTTGATCGATTTGGGGCGACCCACGAACAAGGGAATGACCATGTGGGGGAAGACCACCACATCGCGCAGTGGCAGCAGCGGAAGCGACTGAGGCAAGAGAGGAGTCGTTTCGGACATCAAGTTCTCCGGAGGATTTCCTGGCAAATGGAGACTTGCCGGGAAAGTTCAAGCATACGCCGTTTTAACTGGCCGAAAGCGCGCAACAACACCCGGCAGTCGCGCCAAATCCGGGGGGCTTGCACCGGGGTCCGATGCTCCCCGGGGGAGCGCGCCGCCCTCCCCCAATTCGGTGTCGGGCACGCGCCACACCGATGCGGCAGGCCACCGTCCGCGCATCGGGCTGCGGCCTTCCGGCGGAATTCAGATGCACAAAAACAAAGCCGGCCCGAGGGCCGGCTTCGCGGGGAACGATCGCCCCTGCGGAACGTTCAGTTACTGCCCGCAACCTTCGGCGTGTCCGCATAGATGATCAGCGGTTGGCCATCGCCATTGATCGTGCTTTCGTCGACGACGACCTTCTGCACGTTCTGACGCGATGGCAACTCGTACATGCAATCGAGCAGCACGCCTTCGAGGATCGAGCGCAAGCCCCTCGCCCCCGTCTTGCGGCGCAGCGCCTTGCGGGCGATCGCGCTGAGCGCGGCGGGCCGCACCTCGAGCTCGACGTTCTCCATCGAGAACAGCTTCTGGTACTGCTTGATCAGCGCGTTATTCGGTTCGACCAGGATCTCGACCAGCGCGGCTTCGTTCAGTTCGTCGAGCGTCGCGACGACCGGCAGGCGGCCGACGAGCTCGGGAATCAGGCCGAACTTGATCAGATCCTCGGGCTCGACGTCGCGCAGCACCTGACCGACCGACTTGTCGTCGACGCCACGCACCTCGGCGCCGAAGCCGATGCCCGAACGCTCGGAGCGATTGCGGATGACCTTCTCGAGGCCGTCGAACGCGCCGCCGCAGATGAACAGGATGTTCGTCGTATCGATCTGCACGAAGTCCTGGTTCGGATGCTTGCGTCCCCCTTGGGGCGGCACCGACGCGACCGTGCCTTCGATCAGCTTCAGCAATGCCTGCTGGACGCCTTCACCGGACACGTCGCGCGTGATCGACGGGTTGTCGGACTTGCGCGAGATCTTGTCGATCTCATCGATGTAGACGATGCCGCTCTGCGCCTTGTCGACTTCGTAGTTGCAGTTCTGCAGCAGCTTCTGAATGATGTTCTCGACGTCCTCGCCGACGTAGCCGGCTTCGGTCAGCGTCGTGGCATCGGCGATCACGAACGGTACGTTGAGCATCCGCGCGAGCGTCTGCGCGAGCAGCGTCTTGCCGGAGCCGGTAGGGCCCACGAGCAGGATGTTGCTCTTGGCGAGTTCGACTTCGTCCTTCTTGCCCTTGTGGCGCAACCGCTTGTAGTGGTTGTACACCGCCACGGACAGGATCCGCTTGGCCGTTTCCTGGCCGATCACGTATTGGTCGAGGAGCTGCGAGATCTCGAGCGGCGTGGGCAATCCGTTCTTGCCGCCGCCCGCGGGCTGCACGTCGATCTGCGTCTCATCACGAATGATGTCGTTGCACAGTTCGATGCATTCGTCGCAGATGAACACCGACGGACCAGCGATCAGCTTGCGCACCTCGTGCTGGCTCTTGCCACAGAACGAGCAGTACAGGAGTTTCTCGCTGGAACCCTTCTTTTCGGACATGCTTTCTCCGGAAGTCGATCGGTCGCACGGGAGGAAGCCGCCCGCCGAGGGCGGCCCCCTCGTTAGCGCCTCAGGCGCCCTCGCCCCGGGAAGCGAGAACCTTGTCAATCAGTCCGTAGCTTACCGCATCTGCCGGCGACATGAAGTTGTCGCGCTCGGTGTCGCGTTCGATCTGCTCGAGCGGCTGGCCGGTGCGTTCGGCCAGGATCTCGTTCAGCAGTTGACGCAGGCGCAGGATCTCCTTCGCATGGATCTCGATGTCCGATGCCTGGCCCTGCGCGCCGCCCGACGGCTGGTGGATCATGATCCGCGCATGCGGCAGCGAAAAGCGCTTGCCCTTGGCGCCGGCCGCCAGCAGGAAGGCGCCCATGCTCGCCGCGAACCCCATGCACAGCGTGCTGACGTCGGGCTTGATGAACTGCATCGTGTCGAAGATCGCCAGGCCCGCCGAGACGGAACCGCCAGGCGAGTTGATGTACAGCGACACGTCCTTGTCGGGGTTCTCGGACTCGAGGAACAGCAATTGCGCGACGACCAGGTTGGCCATCTGATCCATCACCGGTCCGACCAGGAAGACGATCCGTTCGCGCAACAGCCGCGAGTAGATGTCGTAGGCGCGTTCGCCCCGGCCACTTTGCTCGATGACGATCGGCACCATGCCCAGAGCCTGCGGCGCCTGCCGCTGGCTCAGGTGGGCATTGACCATGTCTTCGACCAGGCTGTTGAAGGTCATCAAAAGCTCCGCTAGGGGTAAGGAGTAGGGGTCGATCGCGGCCCGATCAGCCGTTCTGCATCAATTCGTCGAAGCCGAGCTGCTTGTCCGCGACCTTGGCCTGGGACAGGACCCAGTCGACGACGTTCTGCTCGACGACGATCGCTTCGACCTCGGCCAGGCGATTGCGATCGCTGAAGTAGAACCGGATCACTTCGGCCGGATTCTCGTAGGCTTGCGCGAACTCTTCGATCTGCTTGCGAATCTGGTCGGGCTTGGCTTGCAGGCCATGCTGGCGAACGATCTCGCCGACGAGCAAGCCGAGGCGCACGCGCTTCTCGGCCTGCTCGGTGAACGCATCCACGGGCACCGGCAGGTTCTTGACATCCATGCCGCGGGCCTGCAGGTCGGCCTTGGCGCGCTCGCCGAGCGCCTCGCTCTCGGCCTTGATCAGCGCCTTGGGCAGGTCGATCTGCGCGATCGACGGCAGCGCGTCCATCACGTTGTTCTTCGTGCGCGCGCGCAGCCGCTGGCCGACCTCGCGTTCGAGGTTGCGCTTGACGTCGTCGCGCAGCTTGGCGATGTCGCCATCGGCCACGCCCAGTTGCTTGGCCAGCTCGGCGTCGATCGCCGGCAGCACCGGTTCTTCGATCTTCTTGAGCGTGATCTCGAACTGCGCGGTCTTGCCCGCCAGTTCCTTGGCGCCATAGTCGTCGGGAAATGCGACGGGGAACGTGTTCACCTGCCCCACCGTCGCGCCGCGCACGCCGGTTTCGAAGTCGGCCAGCATCCGGCCTTCGCCGAGCACGAACGCGAAATCGTCCGCCGAGCCACCCGCGAACGCTTCGCCGTCGAGCGTACCCTTGAAGTCGATCGTCACGCGGTCGCCATCCTGCGCGGCGCGCTCGACCGGATTCCACGTGATGCGTTGCTTGCGCAGGATATCGATCGTGCGATCGATCTCGGCATCGCCGACCTCGCACGCGACGCGCTCGACCTCGACCGTGCCGATGTCGCCGAGCGCGATCTCGGGATAGACCTCGAACGTGGCGGTGAAGCCGAATTCAGTCTCGGCCGCGCCGTCGCGCCGCTCGATGTTCGGTTCGCCGGCCACGCGCAGCTTGTGCTCGCTGACCGCGTCGCCGAAGGCCTTGGACACCGCATCGCCGAGGACCTCGGCCTGCACCTGCGCGCCATAGGAAGCCTCGATCATCTTGATCGGGGCCTTGCCCGGACGGAAGCCGGGAATCTTGGCGTTGCGGCCGATCTCGCGCAGCCGCTTCTGGACCGCGGCGTCGATGTCGGCGATGGGCACCGCCATCGACAGGCGCCGTTCGAGGGAACCGAGTTGCTCCAATTGCGTCGTCATACTGTTCATCCAGATTCAAGAATGTTGCGCCCGCAGGTTGGATTTTCAACTGTCAGGCTGTCGCCGAGGAAGGGCCGGGATCGGGATTCGCGACGCCGCGTCAAGACGGCGCCGCCGAATCGCCGCGATACCCGCCCGATGCCCCTGACGCGACGAGAATCGCGTTCCGGCCCGGAAACCGCCACGTTTCCGGCACCGATGGTGCGGCCGAGAGGACTCGAACCTCCACGACTTGCATCGCCAGGACCTAAACCTGGTGCGTCTACCAATTCCGCCACGGCCGCGGAAGCCGCGTATTCTAGCTGATCGGACGCCCGCTTCCGGTTGGTATCGAAGCGACAACCTCGACGATGCGACGTCCACGCAACGCGATCGATGCGGGCACGGGCGCCGTCAGCCACTACAATTCGCGCGATGCATGCCACTACCCCGCCCGCGAACACCGCCGGCAGCCCCTGGCTCGGGACCCGCACCGACCATTATGAGAACTTCCCGGTCGGCTCCTGGCTGGTGCCCGCACCGCTGCGCCCGGCCGTCGGCGCGATCTACCGATTCGCACGCTATGCGGACGACGTCGCCGACGAAGGGACCGCGACGACCGACGAACGCCTGGCCGAACTGCGCCGGCTCGGCGAGGCGATCGACGCCCTGCCCGATACCGATGATCCGGTCGTCGCGCCGCTGGCCGCCCCGATCGCAGCGCACGGGCTGGATCGCCGTCATCTGCATGATCTGCTGTCGGCGTTCTCGCAGGACGTGCGGGTCACGCGCTATGCGTCGCTCGGCGACGTACTCGACTATTGCAGCCGCTCGGCCAACCCCGTCGGGCGGCTGATGCTCGAACTGTTCGATTGCGCCGGCGAGCGCAACGTCGCGCACGCCGATGCGATCTGCTCGGCGCTGCAACTGATCAACTTCGCGCAGGACGTCGCGATCGACTGGCGCAAGGACCGCGTGTACCTGCCGCAGGACGCGCTGCGCGCGCACGGCCTGCACGACGACGACATCCGCCGCGCGGTGGACGACGGCCGCGCGCCGGCTCCGCTGCGCGCGGTGATCGCCGAACTGTGCGAGACAGCGCGCGCGATGCTGATCCAGGGGCGTCCGCTGCTGAATGGCGTACCGCGCCGGCTGTCGTGGGAGTTGCGCGTGATCCTGGCCGGCGGCACGCGCGTGCTGGATCGCCTGCGGGCCGGGGGCTTCGATCCGATCGCCGCGCGTCCCGTGCTGGGACCGGGCGACGCCGCCGCGATCGCTTGCCTGACCTTCGTTTCCGCGTACGCCGCCCGATGACGCCCGACGAGTATTGCCAGCAGAAGGCGGCCCAGAGCGGCTCGAGCTTCTACTACAGCTTCCTGTTCCTGCCGCCGGAGCGGCGGCGCGCGATCACCGCGCTGTACGCATTCTGCCGCGAGGTCGACGACGTCGTCGACGAGAGCAGCGACGCGTCGCTCGCGCGGATCCGGCTCGATTGGTGGCGCGGAGAGATCGATGCGCTGTACGCGGGAAGGCCGACGCATCCGGTCACGCAGGCGCTGGCGCCGCACATTGCCCCTTATGGCATCGAGCGCGCGCACCTGATGGACATCATCGCGGGCATGCAGATGGACCTGGACCAGACGCGCTACCTGGATTTCGCCGGGCTCGAGCTGTACTGCCACCGCGTGGCCGGTGTGGTCGGGCTGCTGGCGGCCGGCATCTTCGGCGCGACCGAGCCGGCGACCCGGGACTATGCGGCCCGTCTGGGCCTGGCCCTGCAACTGACGAACATCATCCGCGACGTCGGCGAGGACGCGCGCCGCGGACGCATCTACTTGCCCATCGAAGACCTGCAGGCGCACGAGGTCACCGCGCACGAGATCCTCAAGGGCCAGTATTCCGATCGCTTCGAGCGCCTGATGCAGTTCCAGACCGCGCGCGCGCGACGGGTCTATCGCGAGGCGTACGCGCTGCTGCCGCCGGTCGACTACCGCGCACAGCGCCCGGGCCTGATCATGTCGGCGATCTACTACACGCTGCTGCGGGAGATCGAGCGCGACGGCTTCAAGGTGCTGTCGCATCGCGTGGCGCTGACGCCGCTGCGCAAGCTGTGGATCGCCTGGCGCACATGGCTGCGCGGGCGCCCGATCGATGCCTGACCACGACGTCATCGTCATCGGCGCCGGCTGGGCCGGCCTGAGCGCGGCGGTGCGGCTGACCGAGCAGGGCCATCGCCCGGTGCTGCTCGACGCCGCGCCGCAACCGGGCGGCCGCGCGCGCGGGCTGACGATCGAGCTGGCCGGGCTGCGCTGCCAGGTCGACAACGGCCAGCATCTGATCATCGGCGCCTATACCGAAACGCTGGCGCTGATCGCGCGCGTCGCCGCGCCGAGCGGGCCGGCGATCCGCCGCGCGGCGATGCGCCTGGACGCGGTCGACGGCATGCGGATCCACCCGTCGTCGGCACCGCCGCCGTTCGATCTGCGCGGCGGCCTGCTGCGCGCGCAGGGCCTGTCGGGACGCGAGCGCTGGGCGCTGACGCGGGCGCTGGCCGGCCTGCGCTGGCACGGCTGGCACGTGCCGGCACGGCAGACCGTGGCCGAATGGCTGGTCGAATTCCGGCAGCCGTCGTCGCTGGTCGACCGGTTCTGGCTGCCGCTATGCATCGCGACGATGAACACCCCCCCCGAAGCCGCCTGCGCGCAGACCTTCGCGAACGTGCTGCGCGATTCGCTTGGCGCGTCGGCCGAGGCGTGCGAGTTCGTGCTGCCGACGCGAACGCTCGACGAAGTGCTGCCGCAACCGGCCTGCGACTGGCTGCTGGCACGGGGCGCGACGCTGATGCTGCGTCAGACGGTCCGCGCGCTGCGGCGCGACCCGGCGAGCGGACTGTGGCACCTCGAACGCGAACCGGCCGCCGATGCGGCGCAGGCAGCGGCACACATAGCGGCGAATACCGCGGCCGGCGGCGGCCTGCGCGCCCGCCACGTGATCCTCGCCCTGCCGCCGGCCAACGCGCTGCGCGTACTGAGCGCGGGCGGGCACGGCGAGCCGGCGCAGCGTATCGCGCGGCTCGGCGAATTCGACCACGAGCCGATCGTGACCGTCTACATGGCATGGCCGGCCGACGTGCGCCTGCCGGCCTGGATCATGCTGAGCGAGCAACCGGCGACGCGGTACTTCGGGCAGTGGCTGTTCGATCGCGGCGAGCAGCAGGCGATGCGGATCGGCGCGGTCGTCGTCAGTGCGCGCGGCCGGGCCTGGCTGGCGCAGGACGACGCCGAGGAACGCGTGCTGACGATCGCCCGCCAGGTCTCGACGCAACTGGAATTGCCGATGCCGCTGGACGCCCGCGCGATCGTCGACAAGCGCGCGACGTTTCGCTGCACGCCCGACCGGCCCCGGTTGCACGTCGACGCGCTGGCCGGCGCCTTGCCCGGGCTGTGGCTGGCTGGCGACCATTTGTGGCCCGACTATCCGGCGACGCTGGAAGCCGCGGTCCGGAGCGGCCGGCTCGCCGCATCGGTGTGCGCGGCGGCGCTTCGCCGGCACGCGTCGCTTCGCGACGATCAGCGGTCGACGGCCGAACCGGTCGATGGCCCCCGATAGCGAGACCGTCGAGGGTCCCGCCAACCGGGCCTTCAGCGCGGCCAGGCTGCCTGGAGCGCCTGCTCGACCCGTTCGACCGCAATGACGGTCACGCCTTCGACCGGCTTTTTCGGTGCGTTGGCCCGCGGCATGATGATCGTCGAGAAACCGAGCTTGGCCGCCTCGCGCAGGCGCTCCTGGCCGCGGGGCGCCGGACGCACCTCACCCGCCAGGCCGACCTCGCCGAACACCGCGAGGCCCTTGGGCAGCGGCCGGTCCTTCAGCGACGAGACGATCGCCAGCAGCACCGCCAGGTCGGCGGCCGGCTCGGCGACGCGTACGCCGCCGACGGCGTTGATGAAGACGTCCTGATCGAAGCAGCCGATGCCGGCGTGGCGATGCAGCACCGCCAGCAGCATCGCCAGGCGGTTCTGCTCGAGCCCCACCGACAAGCGGCGCGGACTGCCGCCATTGGCCTGGTCGACGAGCGCCTGCACCTCGACCAGCAGCGGGCGCGTGCCCTCCTGCGTGACCAGCACGCACGACCCGGCCACGGGCCGGTCGTGCTGCGACAGGAACAGCGCCGAAGGATTGGACACGCCGCGCAGGCCGCGATCGGTCATCGCGAACACCCCGATCTCGTTGACCGCGCCGAAGCGGTTCTTGAACGCCCGGACGAGCCGGTGCGACGAATGCGTGTCGCCCTCGAAGTACAGCACGGCGTCGACGATGTGTTCGAGCACTCGGGGGCCGGCCAGCGTCCCCTCCTTCGTCACGTGCCCGATCATCACGATCGTCGTGCCCTGCTGCTTGGACAAGCGGGTCAATCGCGCCGCGCACTCGCGGACCTGCGCGACCGATCCCGGCGCCGATTGCAGCGAATCGGCGTACAGCGTCTGGATCGAGTCGATGACCGCGACCGCCGGTCGGCGCGACTCCAGCACGGGGACGATCCGCTCGAGCTGGATCTCGGCCAGCACCGACAGCTTCAGATCGCCGAGCCCGAGTCGCCGCGCCCGCAACGCGATCTGCGCGGCCGACTCCTCACCGCTGACGTACAGCACGCTGGCGCCGGACTCGGTCAAGTGGGCCAGCGCCTGCAGCAGCAGCGTCGACTTGCCGATGCCCGGATCGCCGCCGATCAGCACGACCGACCCATCGACCAGGCCGCCGCCCAGCACGCGGTCGAATTCCTCGGACCCCGTATGCAGGCGGCTGACGTCCTGCGCGGTGACCTCGTCGAGCGAGACCAGCGCCTGCGCGGGCGCCAGCGACTCGAACCGGCGATTGCCGCCGCCCGCGGGCTCGGCGGCGGTCTCGGCCAGCGTGTTCCATGCGCCGCACTGCGGGCACTGGCCCTGCCACTTGGGGCTGACGCCGCCGCACTCGCTGCAGACGTATTGGGAGCGGACCCGGGCCATCACCCGTCCGAGCGTTCGACGACGACCGGTACGCGCGGCGCCAGCGCGCACATCAATTCGTACCCGATCGTGCCCGCGGCCTGCGCGACCTCGTCGATCGGCAGGCGATCCCCCCATAGCTGCACCGGACTGCCCACCCGCGCGCCGGGCGCGTCGGTCAGGTCGACCATCAGCATATCCATCGCGACGCGGCCGGCCAGCCGAACCCGGCGGCCATCGACGATCACCGGGGTACCGACCGGCGCGTGCCGCGGATAGCCATCGGCGTAGCCGCAGGCGACGACCCCGATGCGCATCGCGGCATCAGCCGTGAACAGCGATCCGTAGCCGACGCTCTCGCCGGCCGACACCGTCTGGATCGCGATCAGCTCGGAGTCGAGCCGCATCGCCGGCCGCAGGCCGAGCCCGGCCGCGTCGCGCGAGGCGAACGGCGTCGCGCCGTACAGCATGACGCCCGGGCGTACCCAGTCGCCGTGCGTGGCCGGATGGTCGATGATCGCCGCCGAGTTGCTGGCCGAGCGCGGCCCGGCCAAACCCTGGGTGGCGGCGACGAATGCCGGCCAGGCCTGGTCGATGCCGCCGGGCACGTCGGCGTTGGCGAAATGCGTGAGCAGGCCGACGGAACGGACCTGCGCCGCCAGCAAACGGACCTGCGCCGCCAGCGGCGCGGCCGCCTGTGCAGCCAGGGGCGCGGCGGCCAGCGCGTCATACGCGTCGCGCAGCACCGGCGCGCGCATGCCGAGCCGGTTCATGCCGGAATTGAACTTGAGCCAGACGTCGAGGCGCTCGGCCTCGCCGAGCGCCGGATGCATGGCCAGCCAATCCAGGTGAACCGGGTCGTGCAGCGCCAGCGTCAGCCGCAGCCGCCGGGCCAGCGCCACGTCGGCCGGTTCGAACGGACCTTCGAGCATCAGGATCGGCCGTTGCCACCCCGCTTCGCGCAGGCGTTGCGCGGCATCGAATTCCAGCAATGCCAACCCATCCGCGGCGCCGAAGGCTTCCATCGCGTTCAGCAGTCCGTGCCCATAAGCGTTGGCCTTGACCACGGCCCAGACCCGGGCGCCGGGCGCGAGCGCGCGAACGCGATGCAAATTGTGCTGCAGGGCGGGAATCGAAATACAGGCGCGCAGAGGACGACCCATGCGAACGAACCGGGCTGATCAGTGAAAGCGAGAAGGCGAGCAAGACGCCCCGTCACTATACCTGGGGGAGACGGTGATCCATTCACGCATTCGTCGCATCCCATTCTCGAGCGGTCTGCCGCGTTGGCTTTTGCCGTCAATAGCGCCACTATTGACGGCAAAAGCCGCCTTGCATTCCATCCCGACAGCGGGCGCG
>JAKPAM010000120.1 GCA_029779435.1 Pseudomonadota bacterium
GCGGCGGCCGTCGAGGGCGCCGAGGAGCGCAGCGATCGGATGGGCGCGCGCAGCGCGCTTCGTACCTCTGACTCGCGTCGCATGTTTGAGCGTAGAGAGCGTAGCGAACGAAGCGAGTTCGACGCGCCCATCCGATCGCGAGCACCGCAGGGGAGTCGTCGCTATGCGACGACCGCCCTCGCAGGCCGCCGCCCCCACACTCACCGGGCGGCGCCGCCGTGACGAGCCCAAGCAAAGGTCGGCCCCCGCCTGACCGACACGTGTTTCACTCGCAGTGCCGCCACCCGCGAGAGTAGCCTCAGCCCCGCTCGCTAACCCGGCCGCTTCATCCGGCAAGCATGCGGCGGCGCGGCCTCGTTGGCGGACACGAATCGCACGGTCCGGAAGCCGACGCCGCTGCCCTCGATGTCGTAGCGGATGCCGTCGTCGCCGCGGCGGGCCATGACCGACACGTATTGCGGCGTCAGGATCTGGTGATCGTCCGCGCGCATCGTGACCGCGTAGGGCGGCCCGTCATACCGGGCGCCTTCCAGAGCGCGGGCCACCGCGATCGCGCGGGTGCTACCGGCCCGCTCGATCGCCGCGGCGACCATCTCGAACATCACGACGTGTCGCATGTTGAAGTAGTCGTCGCGTGGATCGGTGATCGTCGCGCGAAAGGCATCGAGAATGCGTTCGCCTTCTGCAATGCCGGCGTTCGGATGCCATTCCGACACCGCGAACACCCGGCCCGGCCCGCTGTCGGCCAGTGCCTGCGGCGCGCCCAGGCTGTTCGCGTAGAACGTATAGAACGCGGCCTCGCTGCCGCTATCGCGCGCCGCGCGCACCAGCAGCGTCAGGTCGTTGCCCCAGTTGCCCGTGATGATGGCGTCGGCGCCGCTCGCGCGGATCTTCGCGGCATAAGGGGCGAAGTCCTTGATCCGGCCCATCGCATGCAGTTCGTCGGCGACGATCGTGACGTCCGGGCGCTTGCGGGCGAGCATGTCCGTGGCCAGCGCCGCGACCTGCCGGCCGAAGCTGTAGTCCTGGTTCAGCAGGTAGACGCGACGGATCCGCGGGTTCTGCGCCAGCGCGTCGATCAGCGCGCTCATCCGCATCCGCGCGTCGGCGTCGAAGCGGAAATGCCAGAAACTGCACCGTTCGTTGGTCAGCGCCGGGTCGACGGCCGCATAGTTGAAGAACAACATCGCCCGGTCCGGCGAGCGCGCGTTGTGCCGGTCGATCGCGTCGATCAGCGCGGCCGCGACCGCCGAACTGTTGCCCTGCATGATGAACGGGATCGACTGGTCGGAGGCCTTCTGCAACTGCGTCAGTGCCTCTTCGGTCTGGCCCTTGCTGTCGAAGGCCTGCAGGTGCAGCGGGTGGCGCCGCGGGCCCACGCGCACGCCGCCCCGGGCGTTGATCCGTGCCGCGGCGAACTGCAGGTTGCGCCAGACCGCGGCGCCGGCATTGGCGAATGCGCCCGAGAAGCCTTCGATGACGGCGATGCGGATCGGCGACGCCGCAGGTTCGGTCGCAGGCGCGGCGGTCGTGTTACGGCCGGCGGCCGGGCGATCGACGGCGGGGGACTGCGCGGACGCGGCCAGAGGGGCGGCATTGACGGCCGCCAGCGCGGCCAGCGATCGGAGCCAGCGGCGCCGGGGCGACAGGTCTGCCGATTCAGCGACCGAACCGGCTGCCGGCTCGAGGACTGACTCGGGAATCGATCGCCGCGGCGATTCAGGCGCCCGCGTATGGAGGAGAGGCTTCATTGGGAGCACTTCGGTGGGACTGCGGCGGCGAGTCTAACCGATGATCCTGCGAACGGACGGCGCCCGCGAAGGCATCGCGACGGCCCGCCCCGCGAAGACTCGCGGGCCTCCGCGCTACCGGATCAACTGCTGCGCGACGAGTTCGTGCACCTGCGCGCGCTCGAGCATCGCCATGTGGCCCATGCCGCCCAGTTCGATCGTCGTGGCGTCGGGAAGGGTCTGGATCGCCTGGGGCGCGACGATGTTGTCGTGATGGCTGAGCACGACGGTGAACAGCCGCCGCACTCTCGGCCATTCGGTGCGCGCCAGGTCGGCCAGCCAGTCGCTGTCGCGCCGCATCTGCTTGACGTTGGCGGCCAGGGCGAAGCGTGAGTGGACGGTCCCGCGGTGCGGCGAGCCGAGCGTCACGACGCGGGCGACGTCGTCGGCGCCGCGCGCGCGCAGGTAGGCGCGCGCGGCCAGGCCGCCCATGCTGTGACATACCAGCGCCACCTGTTCGTCGCCGGTGCGCCGCTGCAGATCGCGAATGCCGCGCTCGATCACCTCGACGTAAGCGTCGATCGTGCCCTGGACCGGTTCGAGGTTGACGCTGCCCGTCACATGGCCGCGCTGCGCCAGCACGCGGGCCATCGGCCGCCAGACCGCCCTGTTGCAGAAGAAGCCGTGGATGAACAGCACCGGCAGGCGGTCGGCCGCGCCCGGCGCCGGCGCACTGGCGACCGGCCGTGAGCCGAACAGCGGTTGCGTCACGGTGAACGACACCAACGAGACCCGGACCTCTTCGGCGAATACGCGAAACCCATCTCCGGGCCCGATCGCGAAGCGGGCGGGCACCGGGCTGGCGAACCAGCGGGCGATCAGGAACTGGCTGCCGAGGATCGCCAGGTGGACGAACAGCGGTACGAGGAGGGCGGCGACGATCGACGGCGCGAGCGACCACCTGGCTCCGGCGTGCAGCCCGTAGGCGACCAGCACGACGACGAGCACGCGGATCAGTGTCAATACCCACAGCGTGCGGGCTAGCATGGCGGGAACTTCCTCCTGCGTGATGGGGGCTGCGAATGCAGGCTGCTCGCCGGTCCGCATTCGCGCGGTGATCGGACTCTGTCGGGAGGTCGAGGCCGCCTCGCGATCGCCCTGCCGGACGATTGTAGTGGGCTCTTCGGCTCGGGCCCGGTCCTGGCGTGAACGGACCCCGCGCCGCGGCGTGGGGTCGCGATCACGGGCTGGGCAACCGGCTGACAACCTGCTATAGTCGCGGGTTCCTTGCTGTACGGACCATTCGGGTGCCGTCGACTCGCCCGGCGCGAGACAGACGACACCCGCGCGCCCCGGGTGGGGCTTGCGGTCGGTCCGCCGTTTTCGTGCGGCGGACGTCGCGGTCCGGCAGCCTTCGTCCACAAGGAGCTTGAATGAGTCAACTGCGTCATTACGAGATCGTTTTCATCGTCCACCCGGATCAGAGCGAGCAGGTGCCCGCGATGATCGAGCGGTACAAGAGCCTGATCGAAGCCCAGCAGGGCAAGATCCATCGCGTCGAGGACTGGGGTCGCCGCCAGCTCGCGTTCCCGATCCAGAAGGTCGGCAAGGCGCACTACGTGCTGCTGAACATCGAGTGCAACAAGCCGACGCTCGACGAACTCGAGCACGCGTTCCGCTTCAATGATGCCGTCATGCGTCACCTGACCGTATCGATGAAGAAGGCCGAGACCGGTCCGTCGCCGATGTGGAAGCAGATCCAGAAGGAAGAGGCCCGCAAGGTTCCGACCGACGCGCCGGCGCAGGCCGCCTGAGCGGGTCTGCCCGCTTGGCCGAGCCGCTGAACGCGCTACGCCTGGTGGCCGTGCTCGAACAACGGGGTCTCGTCCGGTACACGCCGGCGGGGCTTCCGATGCTCGACGCGATGCTGCATCACCAGTCGCAGCAATCGCAGCAGGCGGCCCTCGGGGCGCCGGGCGCGCGATCGCCGGGCCCCCGGGCCGTCGAGTTCCGGCTGGCGGCGGTGTTTCCCGGTGCGGTGGCGGCCAAGGCCGAGACACTGGCCGTCGGTGCACTGCTCGACGTTCGCGGCTATCTGGCTTCCCGAAGACAGGCTTCCCGATCACTGGTGCTCCACGTGACCGACTTCTCGCTGATCGATGCCGATCCGCACGAGCAGGACGGCGCCAGCCCGGTGGTCTGATCCGATCGAAACGAATTCAACGAGGTGTGATATGGCGTATTTCCGCCGTGGTTCCAAGGACAAGAAACCCAAACGCAATGCGCAGAGCGCGTTGTTCAAGCGCAAGCGCTTCTGCCGGTTCACCGTCGACAAGGTCGAGTGGATCGACTACAAGGACATCGAGGTGCTGAAGGACTTCATCACCGAGAACGGCAAGATCATCCCGGCCCGCCTGACCGGTACCAAGGCCCGCTACCAGCGCCAGTTGACCGACGCGATCAAGCGCGCGCGGTTCCTGGCCCTGCTGCCGTTCACCGACAACCACTGAGCCGGCGGAGACTGAATCATGCAAATCATCCTGCTCGAAAAAGTGGTCAACCTGGGTCAGCTCGGTGACGTCGTCCGCGTCAAGGACGGCTATGCGCGCAACTTCCTGATCCCGGGGGGCAAGGCGCGCCGCGCGACCGAGGCCGCGATCAAGGAATTCGAGGCCCGGCGCGCCGAGCTCGAGAAGGCGCAGGCCGGCAAGCTGGCCGCCGCGCAGGCCGTCGGCGAGAAACTGCAAGGCCTGAACGTGCGCGTCACTGAAAAGGCGGGCGTCGATGGCCGGCTGTTCGGCTCGGTCTCCAACTTCGACATCGCCGCGGCGCTGGGCAAGCAAGGCTTCGAGGTCGAGAAATCGATGGTCCGGCTGCCCAATGGCCCGCTGAAGATGATCGGCGACCATGAGGTCGAGGTCGCGCTGCACACCGACGTCGTCGCGCCGATCACCGTCACCGTCGTCGGCGAAACCGCCTGACGCCGCGTCGGCGGACGACGCGTCCGGCTCTCGCCGCCAATCGCCGCGTTCGCCATGGATGCGCCCGCCGACGACCTGTTGCCCGTGCCTTTCGGCTCGGGCCCGGGTGATCGCACGCCGCCCGCTCGCGGCGGCGATTCCGAACTGGCGGGCTTGCGTGTCCCGCCGCAATCGATCGAGGCCGAGCAATCGGTCCTCGGTGGCCTGTTGCTCGACAACGAGGCCTTCGATCGCGTCGCCGGCATCCTCGCCGAAGACGATTTCTATCGCCTCGACCACCGGCTGATCTGGCAGCAGATCACGCGGCTGATCGAGCGCACGCAGCCGGCCGATGTCGTCACGGTCTACGAGGCGCTGCGCACCGCCGGCAAGGCCGAAGAGGCCGGTGGCCTGGCCTACCTGAATTCGCTCGCTCAGGAGACGCCGTCAGCGGCCAACATCCACCGCTACGCGGAGATCGTCCGCGACCGGTCGATCCTGCGCAAACTGATCTCGACGGCCGACGAGATCGCCACGACGGCGCTCAATCCGCAGGGGATGGATACCCGGCAGATCCTCGACCAGGCCGAGTCCCGGATCTTCAAGATCTCCGAAGACGGCTCGCGGGGCGGCACCGGCTTCCAGAAGATCGATACGCTGCTCGGCCAGGTCGTCGAGCGCATCGACGAGTTGTACAGCCAGAGCAATACCAGCGATGTGACCGGTGTGCCGACCGGCTTCGCCGACCTGGACAAGATGACGTCGGGCATGCAGGCCGGCGACCTGATCATCGTCGCGGGACGCCCGTCGATGGGCAAGACCTCGTTCAGCATGAACGTCGGCGAACATGTCGCCGTCGAAGCGGGCCTGCCGGTCGCCGTGTTCTCGATGGAGATGGGCGCGACGCAGTTGGCGATGCGGATGGTGTGCTCGGTCGGCCGGCTCGACCAGCAGCGGATCCGCACCGGACGCCTGCTCGACGATGACTGGCCGAAGCTGACAGTCGCGATCCAGAAGATGCAGGACGCACAGGTGTTCATCGACGAGACGCCGGCGCTCAGCGCGCTCGAGCTGCGCGCGCGGGCCCGCCGGCTGTCGCGCCAGTGCGGCCAACTGGGCGTGATCATCATCGACTACATACAACTGATGTCGGGCAGCGGCAACGGCGAGAACCGGGCGACCGAGATCTCCGAGATCTCGCGCAGCCTGAAGGGCCTGGCCAAGGAACTGAACTGCCCGCTGATCGCGTTGTCGCAGTTGAACCGCTCGCTCGAGAACCGGCCGAACAAGCGGCCGGTGATGTCCGACCTGCGTGAATCCGGCGCGATCGAACAGGACGCCGACGTGATCCTGTTCATCTACCGCGACGAGGTCTACAACCCCGAGTCGCAGGACAAGGGCACGGCCGAGGTCATCATCGGCAAGCAGCGTAACGGTCCGATCGGCACCGTGCGGCTGGCGTTCCTCGGCGCGCACACCAAGTTCGACAACCTGGCGATGCCGGGCGCTTATCAGGACGCGTACTGATCCCTTGGGGTAAACGGGCCTTGATACGGCCTTAGTATGACATCTCTTGGTACTGCCTTAGTACGACACCGTCAGCACGATCGCCTGGGCGTTGATGCCCGGGTTGGGCTTGCGGATCGACGCATTGCTGAAATGCGAGAAGCGGTAAGCGATGCTCAGCGAGCGGTTGATCTGCATGCCGAAGCCGAGGTTGTCCGAGAACTGGAAGGCGGTCGAGATCCGCCTGCCGCCGATCTGCGTGTGACTGAACAGCGATACGCCGATCCCGCCCTCGACGTACCACGACGATGACCCCAGCCGGTAGCGCAGCATCGGGACGGCGCTGATCTGGTACAGGTCCTGGTGGCCTTTGTCGCTGTCCCGGTGCACATGCGCCAATTCGTAGACGGGCAGGATCTGGAAGTTGCCGTTCTCGTAGACCGGGTCGGCGGTGTAGCCGACGCTGTATCGCGAGATGTCGCCGCGCTTGCCGCCCTGGAGCGTGAAGCCGCCGGCCAGCGCGACCGGGGCGGCCAATGCCAGCACGACGCTGGTAACGATGGATTTCATGGAGCGTGGATCGAGGAGTCTGCGTCGTCCCGCCAGGCGCTGCCAGGCGCCTCGGGACAGCGGATGCCGAACCGCCGGCACCCGCTGGGGTTCATAGCACATCGGCCGCGAAATCGGCGAGACGGGACCGTTCGCCCCGCTGCAAGGTCACGTGGCCGGCATGCGCCCAGCCCTTGAAGCGATCGACGACGTAGGTCAGGCCCGAGGATCCCTCGGTCAGGTACGGCGTATCGATCTGCGCGATGTTGCCCAGGCAGATGACCTTGGTACCGGGGCCGGCGCGCGTGACCAGCGTCTTCATCTGCTTGGGCGTCAGGTTCTGCGCCTCGTCGATGATCAGGAACTTGTTGATGAACGTGCGTCCCCGCATGAACGACAGCGCCTTGACCTTGACGCGCGAACGGATGATGTCGTTGGTCGCCTGCCGTCCCCATTCGCCGGCCGCCGAGTCGCCCTGGTTCAGCACTTCGAGGTTGTCCTCGAGCGCGCCCATCCAGGGCTGCATTTTTTCTTCCTCGGTGCCGGGCAGATAGCCGATGTCCTCGCCGACCGGCACCGTCGCCCGCGTCATGATGATCTCGGAGAATCGCTTTCCCTCGATCGTCTGCGCGAGCCCCGCGGCCAGGGCCAGCAGCGTCTTGCCGGTGCCTGCCTGGCCCAGCAGCGATACGAAGTCGATCTCCGGGTTCATCAGCAGGTTCAGCGCGAAGTTCTGTTCGCGGTTGCGGGCGGTGATCCCCCAGACCGCGTTCTTCAGGTGCGCGTAGTCGCGCAGTGTCTGCAGTACCGCGGTGCGGCCGTTGATCTGCTTGACTTGCGCGGCCAGCGGCATGTCGCCGTCGAGCCAGACGAATTCGTTCAACACGAACGACTGCACCATCGGACCGGTGATCCGGTAGAACGTCGAGCCGGCCTGCTGCCAGGATTCGACTCCCTTGCCGTGCTTGTCCCAGAAATCCGGCGGCAGCCCGACCATGCCGCTGTACAGCAGGTCGGTGTCTTCCAGGACCTGGTCGTTGAAGTAGTCCTCGGCGGCCAGGCCCAGCGTGCGCGCCTTGATCCGCATGTTGATGTCCTTGGACACCAGCACCGTCTCGCGGCCGGGGTGGCGCTCCTGCAGCGCGCGCACGACGCCCAGGATCTGGTTGTCGGCTTTGCCGACCGGCAGGCTCGACGGCAGCATCGCCGCCATCGACTGCGTCTGGAAGAACAGCCGCCCGCTCGCGTCGGCGTTGCCCAGCAGCGACAACGGCACGCCTTGCTCGAAATCCGTCGATCCCGACTGGGCGATCAATTCGTCGAGCGTGCGCGACACCGAGCGGGCGTTGCGCGCGACTTCGCTCATGCCGCGTTTGTGGTTGTCCAGCTCCTCGAGCGTCATCATCGGCAGGAAGATGTCGTGCTCGGCGAAGCGGAACAGTGCGGTCGGATCGTGCATCAGCACGTTGGTGTCCAGCACGAACAGTTTCGGCGCTTCGGGTTCGCTGGTCGGCGGCCCCGCCCGGCGCTTGGCCGCGCGTACGGGCGCCGGTGCAGCGGCCTGCGGCGTGGTGGCGCGCGTCGAGCGCGCGCCGCGGCCGCGAGGCGCCTGCGGTGCGCGAGCCGCGGGTGCCGGCGAGGGCGCCGGTGATGCGGCCGAAGAGGGCGACGAGACGGACGCCGAAGAGGAGGCGGCCGAAGGGACCAATGAGGGCGACGCAGACGATCCGGCGGCCGGCAATCCGGCGGCCGGTGTTCCGGCGGCGGGCCGGGCTGCGATATCCCGTCCGTTCGCCGTCGGCGACGGCGGGACGGCGCCAGCCGGCGCCGACGCGCGTCCCGTGCGTTCGACGGTGCCGGTAGTGCCGGCGGAAGCGGCTGCCGCGTCATGCGGGGCGACCGGCGGCATGACGAGCCGCGCTTTCATCGGCCGACCTCGTACCGGCGGCAGCGATGCCACGTCTGCGACGGACACGCCTGTCGGATGGCCGGCCACCGGAGCGCTGGTCGCCGCAGCGTCGGCCACCGGATTGCCGGCCACCGGAGCGCCGGCCGCCGGATCGGTGGCGGGCGGCGCTGGCGGCTTGGCTGCCGGGCGTGTCGCCCGGGCCTGCATCGCAGGGGTGATTTCGAGGATCGTGGCCGGTTTACCGGGAGCTTTGGGCAGGGGCATCGTCGCCAATCATCCAGAGGAGAGGAGGCGGCCGCAGTGCGGGCCGGTGAGCCGCCTCTGCGGGCGGTAGGTTGTCGTGGGCGGTCGGCAGCGGGGGAGCAACGAACCTGTCCTGTCGAGCGTCAGCCGAGCGCCTCGACGGCGGCCAGCACCTCGGTGACGTGGCCGGGGACTTTCAGCCCCCGCCACTCCCGGACCAGCACGCCGGCCGGATCGATGAGGAACGTCGAGCGTTCGATGCCCCGCACCAGCTTGCCGTACAGCTTTTTCATCTTGATGACGCCAAACAGCGTGCACACCGCTTCGTCGGTGTCGGCGATCAATTCGAATGGCAGCTCGAACTTGCGCTGGAAATTCTCGTGCGACTTCAGGCTGTCCCGCGAAACGCCGACGATCCGCGCGCCGGCGCGCTGGAAGGCCGCGTAGTGGGTCCGGAAGTCGGAGGCCTGCGTCGAGCAGCCGGGCGTGTTGTCCTTCGGATAGAAGTACAGCACGAGGATCCGGCCGCGCGCTTCGGACAGCGTGAACGTGCCCTGCGTGGTCTGGCCTGAGAAATCGGGAAGTTGCTGTCCGAGGGCGACGGTCACTCTTGTTTCCTTGGTGAATCCCGCTCCGTCGTGGCGGCTCCAACGGCTTGGCCCTGGCCCGTCGCTGGCCGGCCAGATCGGCGCGTCGAAAATACCTTAGCACAGTCGCCGCGTCGCCAGTGACGCCGCACGGCCACGGTTCGGGAATGGTTCGGGTACGGCGGTGTACGACCCATCGGGGTCATTTCTCCAGCAGCAACGCTGCCATCACCAGCCGACCTTCGGCCATCAGGATGTTGTACGTGCGGCACGCCGCCGGGGTATCCATGATCTCGATGCCGATCCGCCTGACCAGCAGCGGCTGCGTCAGCCGCGGAGACGGAAAGCGCTGGCGGCGGCCGGTGCCGAACAGCACGATGTCGGGGCCGATCTCGATCAGCCGGTCGAAATGCGCGGGGGTCAGGTCGTCGAGGCTCGCGAGCGGCCACGGCTCTGCCGGCCACTCGGGGCCGACGATGATCGAGGAGTCGAATCGCCGGGCATTGATCTCGACATACCCGTCGCCATACCCGGTGACGGTGTTGAGAACCGACGACGGGTCGGGGTGAAGTTTCATCGTCGTTGGTATGATAATGCACGTTTCGTGCGATTCGACCCGAACGTCTGGAGCCCTGGATCGGCCAGGGCTTCGCGCCGCCTCGTGAACAGGCCCTGGGTTGCCGCGGTCCGTCCCCGGGCTGCCGGTCGCCTGTCGCAACGCGCTCGCACCGCTCCCCGGCCACCCAGAACATGAACGCTCCTGAATCCCGCCCCCGTCTGACCGACGTCGTCGATACGGGCTCGTCCCCCCTGACGCCGTCCGCGCCCGTCGAGTCGCCGCCGCTGCGCCCGATCCGCAAGTCCGGCAAGCTGGCCGACGTCTGCTACGACATCCGCGGGCCGGTGATGGTCGCCGCACGCCAGATGGAGGACGAAGGTCATCGCATCATCAAGCTGAATATCGGCAACCTGGCGCCGTTCGGCTTCGAGGCGCCCGACGAGGTCAAGCACGACGTCATCGTCAACCTCGGCAACGCGTCCGGATATTCCGATTCGCGCGGGCTGTTCGCCGCCCGCAAGGCGATCATGCATTACACGCAGCTCAAGGGCATCGCCGGCGTGGGGCTCGACGACATCTATATCGGCAACGGCGTGTCCGAGCTGATCGTCATGTCGATGCAGGGCCTGCTCGACAACGGCGACGAGGTGCTGGTGCCGGCGCCCGACTATCCGCTATGGACGGCCGCGGTCAGCCTGTCCGGCGGCAAGCCGCGCCATTACCTGTGCGATGAGGGCGCCGGCTGGCTGCCCGACCTGGACGACCTGCGCAGCAAGATCACCGATCGCACGCGCGCGCTGGTCATCATCAACCCGAACAACCCGACCGGCGCGTTGTATCCGGTCGACCTGCTCAAGGATCTGGTCGAGATCGCCCGCCAGCACCAGTTGATCGTCTTCGCCGACGAGATCTACGACAAGGTGCTGTACGACGATGCGCAGCACACGTCGATCGCGTCGCTGGCCGACGACGTGCTGTTCGTCACGTTCAACGGCTTGTCCAAGAATTACCGCGCCTGCGGTTATCGCTCCGGCTGGATGGTGATCTCCGGCGAGCGCAGCCACGCGACCGATTACCTCGAAGGCCTGAACATCCTCGCGTCGATGCGCCTGTGCGCGAACGTACCCGGCCAGTACGCGATCCAGACCGCCCTCGGCGGCTACCAGAGCATCAACGACCTGGTCCAGCCGGGCGGGCGCCTGCGCCGCCAGCGCGATCTCGCGCACCAGTTGTTCACGGCGCTGCCGGGCGTCACCTGCGTCAAGCCGCAGGCGGCGTTGTACCTGTTTCCGCGGCTCGATCCCCGGATGTACCCGATCGCCAACGACCAGGACTTCATCCTCGAGCTGCTGAGGGCGCAACAGGTGCTGCTCGTGCAAGGCACGGGCTTCAACTGGCCGCATCCGGACCATTTCCGCGTGGTGTTCCTGCCGAACAGCGACGACCTGACCGAGGCGGTCGAACGTATCGGCCGCTTCCTGCACGGTTATCGTCGGCGTCATGCGGCTTGAAGAGGCCGGCATCGTGCAGCGTCGGGGGCTGTCGCGCGGGGTCTCGATCGCAGCGTGAACAGGCTCTGCGCAGCACTGAGGGCCGCCCGTTCCTTTCGCTTGTTTCCTTTTTATTGACCGTCACTGGAATTCGATGAAACCGATCAACGTCGGCCTGGCCGGGATCGGTACCGTGGGCAGCGGTACCTGGGAAGTGTTGTCACGCAATCAGGACGAGATCCGGCGGCGCGCCGGACGTGGCATCGAGATCACCACCGTCGCCGACCTGGACACCGAGCGCGCACGCGGTCTGGTCGGTGATCGTGCGAAGGTCGTCGCCAGCGCGTTCGAGCTGCTCGACGATCCGTCGATCGACGTCGTCGTCGAACTGATCGGCGGTTACGGCGTCGCCAAGGATCTCGTGCTCAAGGCGATCGCCGCCGGCAAGCACGTGGTCACGGCCAACAAGGCGCTGCTGGCCGTGCATGGCAGCGAAATCTTCGCGGCTGCGCAGCAGCGCGGCGTGATCGTCGCGTTCGAGGCGGCGGTCGCCGGCGGCATCCCGATCATCAAGGCGCTGCGCGAGGGCCTGACGGCCAATCGCGTCGAGTGGATCGCCGGCATCATCAACGGCACGACCAACTTCATCCTGTCCGAGATGCGCGACAAGGGCCTGCCGTTCGACCAGGTGCTGGCCGAAGCGCAGCGTCTCGGCTACGCCGAGGCCGACCCGACGTTCGACATCGAGGGCGTCGATGCCGCGCACAAGGCGACGATCCTCGCATCGATCGCGTTCGGCATCCCGGTCCAGTTCGACAAGGCCTACGTCGAGGGCATCACGCGGCTGCAGAGCGAGGACATCCGCTACGCGGAAAAACTCGGCTACCGGATCAAGCTGCTGGGTATCACGCGCCGCCGCCAGGAAGGCGGCCGGACGCTGGGTATCGAGCTGCGCGTGCATCCGACGCTGATCCCGGCGTCGCGGCTGATCGCCAACGTCGAAGGGGCGATGAACGCCGTCTGGGTCAAGGGCGACGCGGTCGGCCACACGATGTACTACGGCAAGGGCGCCGGGTCCGAGCCGACGGCCAGCGCGGTCATCGCCGACCTCGTCGACGTCGCGCGCGCGGTCACCGTCGACCCCGACCACCGCGTGCCGTACCTCGCGTTCCAGTCTGACGCGCTGGCCGACGTGCCGGTGCTGCCGATCGACGAGGTCGAGACCGCCTACTACCTGCGCGTGCGCGTCGCCGACGAGCCCGGCGTATTGGCCGACATCACCCGGCTGCTGGCCGACGCGCGGATCTCGATCGACGCGGTGCTGCAGCGCGAGCCGGCCGAGGGCGAGAACGCGACCGACCTGATCCTGCTCACGCACCGCTCGATCGAGGGCCGCGTCCAGTCGGCGATCCAGCGGATCGAGGCGTTGCCGACCGTGCTGTCGTCGGTGTCCCTGATCCGTCTCGAAGACCTGAACTGAGGACGCAGCGATGCGGTATGTCTCGACCCGTGGCGGCATGGAGCCGTCGTCGTTCCTCGATATCCTGCTCGGCGGGCTGGCGCCCGACGGCGGGCTGGTGATGCCGGAGAGCTATCCGCAGGCCGACCTGGCCGCCTGGCGGGGCCTGTCCTATCCGGCGCTCGCGTTCGAGGTGCTGTCGCGCTTCGCGACCGACATCCCGGCCGACGACCTGCGTGCGCTGATCGACCGGACGTATCGCGCGGACGTGTTCGGCTCGGCCGAGATCACGCCGCTGCGCACGCTCGAACCGGGCCTGCACATCCTCGCGCTGTCCAACGGCCCGACGCTCGCGTTCAAGGACATCGCGATGCAGATGCTCGGTCATCTGTTCGAGTACGCGCTGGCGCGCGAGGAGCGCGAACTGAACATCGTCGGCGCCACGTCCGGCGATACCGGCAGCGCGGCCGAGTACGCGATGCGCGGGCGCCGCGGCATCCGCGTCTTCATGCTGTCGCCAGCCGGGCGCATGAGCCCGTTCCAGCAGGCGCAGATGTTCTCGCTGCAGGATCCGAACATCTTCAACCTCGCGATCGAGGGCGTGTTCGACGACTGCCAGGACATGGTCAAGGCGATCTCGAACGACCTGGCGTTCAAGCAGCGCCATGCGATCGGCACCGTCAATTCGATCAACTGGGCGCGGGTCGTCGCGCAGGTCGTCTACTATTTCAAAGGCTATTTCGCGGCGACGACGTCCAACGACCAGACGGTGTCGTTCGCCGTGCCGTCGGGCAACTTCGGCAACGTGCTGGCCGGCCACATCGCGCGCCAGATGGGCCTGCCGATCCGCAGGCTGGTCGTCGCGACCAACGAGAACGACGTGCTCGACGAGTTCTTCCGCACCGGCCGCTATCGCGTGCGCAAGGCCAGCGAGACGTACGAGACCAGCAGCCCGTCGATGGACATCTCGAAAGCGTCCAACTTCGAGCGCTTCATCTTCGACCTGGTCGGCCGCGACCCGGCCCAGGTGCGCGAACTGTGGCGGCAGGTCGACCAGGACGGCGGCTTCGACCTGAGCGCGCAGCCCTGCTGGCGCGACGCCGGCCGCTACGGCTTCGTGTCGGGCCGCAGCACCCATGCCGACCGGATCGCGACGATCCGCGCTATCTGGGAGCGCTACCAGGTGATGGTCGACACGCATACGGCCGACGGGCTGCACGTCGCGCGTGACCTGCGCGAGCCGGGCGTGCCGATGATCTGCCTGGAGACCGCGCTGCCGATCAAGTTCGCCGAGTCGATCCGTGAGGCGCTCGGGCGAGATCCCGATCGGCCGGCCCGCTTCGAAGGCATCGAAGACCTGCCCAAGCGCGTCGAGACGATGCCGATCGACGTCGAGCGGCTCAAGCGCTATATCGCCGAACACTGCGGCGCCGGGCGTTGCGGTGCATGAGGGACGCGTGAAAGTCTTCGGCATCGCCGGCTACTCGGGCTCGGGCAAGACGACGCTGATCGAGCAACTGCTGCCGCGCCTGACGCGGCAAGGCGTGACGGTGTCGGTGATCAAGCATGCGCACCATCGCTTCGACGTCGACCAGCCGGGCAAGGATTCGCACCGGCATCGACAGGCGGGCGCCCACGAGGTGCTCGTCACGTCGGCCCAGCGCTGGGCGCTGATGCACGAATTGCGCGACGACCCCGAACCGACGCTCGAACAACTGCTGGCGAAGCTGGCGCCGTGCGACCTGGTGCTGGTCGAAGGGTTCAAGCGCGAGTCGATCGACAAGCTCGAAGTGCATCGCCGCGTCGTCGGCAAGCCGCTGCTGTGCGATACCGATCGGTCGATCGTCGCGCTGGCCAGCGATGAACCGGCCGCGTTCACCGCGGTGGCGGCGAGCCGGCCACCGCTGATGCTGCTCGACATCGATCGACCTGACGAGGTGGTTTCGTTTATCTTGAAGGCAACGGGTCTGTCCGAAGGGCGGCCCTGATCCATTCGCAGGTTCTGATCTGCGCGCCGCCGTTCGGGGAATCGATCCTTGCTTTCCCAGCTTATGCTCAGATGAATCAATCCTCGTTGATGTCTTTCGATGACGCGCTGGCGCGCCTGCTGTCGCAGGGCCAGCCGGTGGCCGATGTCGAGCATGTGCCGTTGATGGACGCGTTCGACCGCATCCTGGCCGAGCCGATCACGTCGCGGATCGATGTCCCCGTTGCCGACAACGCGCAGATGGACGGCTATGCGGTGCGCGTGGCCGACGTGGCGGCGGCGCTGGCCCCTTCGGGCACCCGGGCCGCTCCGAGTGCGTCGAGCGCTCAGACGGCGGGTTCGGCTCAGCCCTTGCCGCCATCGCGGCCGTTGCCGATCTCGCAGCGCATCGCCGCCGGGCAGACCGGGCAGCCGCTGCAGCCGGGTACGGTCGCGCGGATCTTCACCGGCGCGCCGCTGCCCGACGGTGCCGACGCGGTCGTCATGCAGGAGTCCTCGCGGCTCACCGATGAAGGTGTCGTC